>NZ_JADBRA010000024.1:0-86812 GCF_014896205.1 Enterobacter cloacae complex sp. I2 | reverse complement strand
CTAATTATCCACATTTACGGCATTTTTTCAGATCGCGATCACACTAATTGAAATTTTCTTTAATATTTTGAAACTTATTATTGAAAGCAGTCTACGGAATTTTAAAAATAGCCTGCCATTGACGATAAGCCTCGTTTAAAAATCGCTCATATGGTTTAGGAAATACCTAATTAAAATTATAAAGGTCAATTAAGATGAAACTTAAATTAGTTGCAGTGGCAGTCACTTCCATGTTGGCAGCAGGCGTTGTTAACGCGGCTGAAGTTTTTAACAAAGACGGTAACAAGCTGGATCTGTACGGTAAAGTTACAGGTCTGCACTATTTCTCTGATGATGCAGGTAGCGACGGCGACAAAACGTATGTTCGTCTGGGTTTCAAAGGTGAAACGCAGATCAACGATCGTCTGACCGGTTACGGCCAGTGGGAATATGAGTTCAAGGGCAACCGCTCTGAAGCTCAGGGTTCCGACGGCAACAAAACCCGTCTGGCCTACGCGGGTCTGAAGTTCGATGAATTCGGTTCTTTCGACTACGGTCGTAACTACGGTGTTGCTTACGACGTTGGCGCATGGACTGACGTTCTGCCAGAATTCGGTGGCGATACCTGGACGCAGACGGACGGCTTCATGACCGGCCGTACCACCGGCGTTGCAACCTACCGTAACACCGACTTCTTCGGTCTGGTTGACGGCCTGAACGTTGCCGCTCAGTACCAGGGTAAAAACGACCGTACTAATATCACCGAATCAAACGGTGACGGCTGGGGTCTGTCTTCTACCTATGAATTCGACGGCTTCGGCGTGGGCGCAACCTACGCGAAATCTGACCGTACTGACCGTCAGGTTCGTGCAGCAAGCAACCTGAACGCAGGCGGCGATAACGCAGAAGTATGGGCAGCGGGCCTGAAGTACGATGCGAACAACATTTACCTGGCAACCACCTACTCTGAAACCCGCAACATGACCGCGTTCGGTGACGGCCACGTTGCAAACAAAGCGCAGAACTTTGAAGTTGTTGCACAGTACCAGTTCGACTTCGGCCTGCGTCCGTCCATCGCTTACCTGAAATCCAAAGGTAAAGACATCGGCTCTTACGGCGACCAGGACCTGGTGGAATACATTGATGTAGGCGCGAGCTACTACTTCAACAAAAACATGTCCACCTACGTTGATTACAAAATCAACCTGGTTGATGACAGCCAGTTCACCAAAGATGCCAAAGTGGCAACCGACAACATCGTTGCCGTTGGTCTGACCTACCAGTTCTAAGACAGGTTCGTTATGAAAAGCCAGCCTCTGCGGCTGGCTTTTTTTATGCCTGCTCTCCTGCCTTCGCCAGACTAAACCAGATCCCGACCGCAAGGATCAGCAGCATGCCTCCCGCACTGCCTAACGCGACGCTGTGTGACGTGATAAACGCCGTTTTGGCTGCGTCAATCACCGAGTCAGCGAGGGCTGGCGTCAAGTCCTGCGCCACCTTGACCGCTTCGCCGATGGATGACGAGGCCTTATCTACAAGCGACGCGTCCAGCGCCTGCGGCAGCTCAATGGACGCCGAGAAGCTGCGGGTTAACAGCAGACCGAAAATGGCGATCCCCAGACCTGCCCCCAGCTCATAGGACATGGTTTCGATCGCGCCCGCGGCAGCGGCTTTTTCTTTCGGCGCGGCGGCCATGATCGCCGACGTGGAGGCGAGCAGCGCACTGGCGGCGCTAAAGCCCAGCAGCACCATCAGGCTCCACGCCTGCCACTGTTGCGTACTGAAATCGAGCGTCGACAGGCCGATAAAACTGACCGCGCTTAGGCCCATGCCCCCGGCCGCGACAATGCGCAGCCCCAGACGTCCCACCAGCACGCCGGCAATCGGCCCGCTGAAGCCGCTCGCCACCATCACCGGCAGCATAAACATCCCTGCTTCAAACGGCGTAAAACCATGCACGAACTGCAACTCCTGCGCCATCAGCAGCTCAAAGCCCACCAGCGCAATCATGGCGGTCATCGCCATCACCACGCCGCTTAAAATGATGCGGTGGCAAAACAGGCGCATGTCGATCATCGGCACGCTCGCGCGCAGCTGGATACGGACGAAGACAAACAGCATCGCCGCCCCGGTCAGTAAGGTGCTGGCCACGATCCACGGGGACAGTACCCCTTTCAGGGCCGTTTTTGCGCTGTAAACCAGCAGCAGGATCGCCACAATAAGCATGATCGCATGGCTGATATTCAGCGGCTGCTCTGGCCGTCCCTGCTGAGCAGGCACAAAGCGCGCTGCGAGCGACACCACAATCAGGACAATGGGCACGTTAATCAGGAACACCGATCCCCAGTAAAAGTGTTCCAGCAGCATGCCGCCAATCAGCGGGCCAAACGCCGCCCCGCCCGAACCCACCGCCGCCCAGACGCCAAGCGCGATATTACGATGCCGCGCGTCGACAAACAGCGTGCGGATGCCCGCAAGCGTGGCCGGGATGATCATCGCCGCGCCAATCGCCAGCGATGCGCGGGCGGCAATCAGCCAGCCCGCCGTAGGTGCGAAGGCCGCCGCCAGCGACGACAGGCCAAACAGCGTACTGCCAATCATCAGCAGGCGCTTGAAGCCAATGCGATCCCCCAGCGCGCCCATGGGCAGCACCATTCCCGCCATCACCAGCGAGTAGATATCAATAATCCACAGCAATTCGTTGCCGCTGGCACCCAGCGTCATGCTCAATGTCGGTGCGGCCACGTGCAGCACCGTCGCGTCAATCGCCACCGGGATATACACCAGCACGATAATCACTAACGCTAACCACTGACGAAACATAAATTTCCTTTTCAGTTAAAAACTGGACACATGTCCAGAATGCGATCCTACGTAAAGTTGAACACTTGTCCAGCTCTTTGTTACACTCGTTGCGTTGCCATTGAGAGTGAGGAAATATGCGTTATCTGAGCAAGGACGAGCGTCGGGAAGAAATATTACACGCTGCGATGCGCGTGGCCCTGTCTGAAGGGCTATCGGCGATGACCGTCCGCCGCATCGCTACCGAAGCGGGCATCGCGACCGGGCAGGTTCATCATCATTTTGCTTCGGCGGGGGAACTCAAAGCGCTGGCGTTTGTACGGCTGATCCGCGATCTGCTGGATGCGGAGGTTGTGGGTGAAAATGCCGGCTGGCGCGAACGCCTGCACGCCATGCTCGGCAGCGATGACGGCGGGTTTGAGCCCTACATTCGCCTCTGGCGCGAAGCCCAGATCCTGGCAAGTCGGGATAGCGACATAAAAGGTGCGTACGTTCTGACCATGGAAATGTGGCACCAGGAGACGGTGGCGATAATTCGTGCCGGGGCGGAGGCCAACGCCTTTACCCTCACCGACCGGCCAGAAAATATTGCCTGGCGCTTAATCGGGCTGGTCTGCGGTCTCGACGGTATTTACGTTTTAAATATGCCGGAAATGGACGATGCGGCATTTAATAAGCATCTGGACAAACTTATCTCCCTCGAATTGTTTTAATACTCCCAACGGAGTATTAATTTCCGCAAAAAGTTACATTTCGTAACACATAAAGCGAACCCTGATTCCCTTTCTAAACTCAGGGATTCGCTTTTTTTATCTATCCTTTCAGATGTATCCCAAAACATCCAATAACATCTACATACTACCAACAGATATCTGACTGTTTTTAATTGTTTTTTCTCTTAATCTGGTTGAGCAAGAGGGCGATATGTCACAACAAAGTGAGAAAAGTAATCAGCATCTATTGAGTAACTGGAAACCAGAAAACGCGCAATTTTGGGAAAATAAAGGGAAACATATCGCACAAAGAAACCTATGGATTTCCGTTGCTTGTTTACTGCTGGCGTTTTGCGTATGGATGTTATTTAGCGCCGTTGCGGTTAATCTTAATAAAGTCGGATTTAATTTCAGCACCGATCAACTTTTTATGCTAACGGCATTGCCTTCCCTGTCCGGCGCGATATTGCGTGTCCCCTACTCTTTTATGGTCCCGATATTTGGCGGGCGTTACTGGACCGTGTTAAGCACCGTCATTCTGGTGGTTCCCTGCGTCTGGCTCGGGTTCGCCATTCAGAATACGGCCACGCCATACTGGGTGTTTATCATCATCGCGCTGCTGTGCGGCTTTGCCGGGGCTAACTTTGCCTCCAGCATGGGCAATATCAGCTTCTTCTTCCCGAAAGCCAAACAGGGCAGCGCGCTGGGCATTAATGGCGGGCTGGGTAACCTGGGCGTCAGCGTCATGCAACTGGTCGCGCCGCTGGTGATTTTCCTGCCAATGTTCACCTTCCTCGGCGTTCACGGCGTGCCGCAGGAAGACGGCTCAACGATGTGGCTGGCAAATGCCGCCTGGATATGGGTGCCGCTGCTCATTCTGGCCACGATTGCCGCGTTCTTTGGCATGAACGATATCGCCAGCTCGAAAGCGTCCATTGCCAGCCAGTTGCCGGTGCTGAAACGCTTTCACCTCTGGCTGCTGAGCCTGCTGTATCTCGCCACCTTCGGCTCGTTTATCGGCTTCTCGGCGGGCTTTGCCATGCTGTCAAAAACCCAGTTCCCGGACGTGAACATCCTGCATCTCGCCTTCTTCGGCCCGCTGATTGGCGCGCTGGCGCGTTCGGCGGGCGGAATGATCTCCGACCGGCTGGGCGGCGTACGGGTTACGCTGATCAACTTCGTCTTTATGGCCGTCTTCAGCGCCCTGATTTTCCTGACGCTTCCCGGCTCCGGCTCCGGCAGCTTTATGGCGTTCTATCTGGTGTTTATGGGGCTGTTCCTCACCGCGGGTCTCGGCAGCGGATCGACATTCCAGATGATTGCGATCATCTTCCGCCAAATCACCCTCGACCGCGTCAAAAAGCAAGGCGGCACCGACGAGCAGGCGCAGCACGAAGCGGTGACGGAAACCGCCGCCGCGCTGGGCTTTATCTCCGCCATCGGCGCGGTGGGTGGATTCTTTATCCCTAAAGCGTTCGGCACATCGCTGGCCATGACCGGTTCGCCGGTTGGGGCCATGAAAGTTTTCCTCGTGTTTTACATCGTCTGCGTGTTCGTCACCTGGCTGGTGTACGGCCGCAAATCCTCAAAAAAATAATAACTACATTTTCGCCGGAGCGTGATGCATCGCCCTCCGGCAATGCTATCGAAGCAGGAGAAATGTCATGAGCAAACTGTTGGACCGCTTCCGTTACTTCAAAACAAAAGGCGACAGTTTCGCCGAGGGGCACGGGCAGGTGTATCACACCAACCGCGACTGGGAGGACAGCTACCGTCAGCGCTGGCAGTTCGACAAAATTGTGCGTTCCACCCACGGCGTGAACTGCACCGGCTCCTGTAGCTGGAAGATTTACGTTAAAAACGGCCTGGTCACCTGGGAAACCCAGCAGACCGACTACCCGCGCACCCGCCCTGACCTGCCTAACCACGAGCCGCGCGGCTGTCCGCGTGGCGCAAGCTACTCCTGGTATCTCTACAGCGCCAACCGTCTTAAGTACCCGCTGGTGCGCCGCAGGCTGATCGAACTCTGGCGCGAGGCGCTGGCGCAGCACAGCGATCCTGTGCTGGCCTGGGACGCCATCCAGAATGATCCGCAAAAGGCGCAGAGCTACAGGAAGGTGCGCGGTAAAGGCGGGTTTATCCGCTCGAACTGGAAAGAGCTGAACCAGCTGATTGCCGCCGCCAACGTCTGGACCATCAAACATTACGGCCCGGACCGCGTAGCCGGTTTTTCGCCTATTCCGGCGATGTCGATGGTCTCTTACGCCGCCGGTACGCGCTACCTCTCCCTGCTCGGCGGCACCTGCCTCAGCTTTTACGACTGGTACTGCGATTTGCCGCCCGCGTCGCCGATGACGTGGGGCGAACAGACGGACGTGCCGGAATCCGCAGACTGGTACAACTCCAGCTATATCATCGCCTGGGGCTCGAACGTGCCGCAGACGCGTACTCCGGACGCCCACTTCTTTACCGAGGTGCGCTACAAGGGCACCAAGACCGTTGCGATTACGCCGGACTTCTCGGAGGTCGCCAAGCTGAGCGACCAGTGGCTGGCGCCCAAACAGGGCACCGACAGCGCCCTCGCCATGGCGATGGGCCACGTGATCCTCAAAGAGTTCCACCTCGATAACCCGAGCGACTACTTCCTCAACTACTGCCGACGCTACACCGACATGCCGATGCTGGTGCTGCTCGACGAGCAGGCAGACGGCCGCCTGGTGCCGGGCCGGATGCTGCGCGCGTCCGATCTGGCCGACGGACTGGGGGAAGCCAACAATCCGGAATGGAAAACTATCGCCTTTAACGTAGCCGGGGATCTGGTGGTGCCAAACGGCTCCATCGGCTTCCGCTGGGGCGAAAAAGGCAAATGGAACCTGGAGTCGCTCGCCGCAGGCCAGGAAACCGAGCTAACGCTTTCCCTGCTCATGACCCACGACAGCGTGGCGGACGTCGCCTTCCCGTACTTTGGCGGCAACGAGAACCCGCACTTCCGCAGCGTGAAGCAGGAGCCGGTGCTGACGCGCCGCGTGCCGAGTAAAACCCTGACGCTGGCCGACGGCAGCCAGAGACGCGTGGTGAGCGTGTACGATCTGGTGCTCGCAAACTACGGCCTCGATCGCGGCCTGGACGACAGCAACGCCGCGTTAAATTACGCCGAGATTAAGGCCTATACCCCGGCCTGGGGCGAGCAAATTACCGGCGTACCCGCCTACCTGATCGAAAAAATTGCCCGCGAGTTTGCCGACACGGCGCACAAAACCCATGGCCGCTCGATGATCATCCTCGGTGCCGGTGTGAACCACTGGTATCACATGGACATGAACTACCGCGGGATGATCAATATGCTGGTCTTCTGCGGCTGCGTCGGGCAGAGCGGCGGCGGCTGGTCCCACTATGTCGGCCAGGAAAAACTGCGCCCGCAAACCGGCTGGCTGCCGCTGGCCTTCGCGCTGGACTGGAACCGCCCGCCGCGCCAGATGAACAGCACGTCTTACTTCTACAACCACGCCAGCCAGTGGCGCTATGAGAAGCTCACCGCGCAGGAACTGCTCTCCCCGCTCGCGGACGCGTCGAAGTTTACCGGTCACCTGATCGACTTCAACGTTCGCGCCGAGCGCATGGGCTGGCTGCCGTCCGCACCACAGCTCAACCTCAACCCGCTGCACGTGAAGGCCCGCGCCGACGCCGCCGGAATGTCGCCGCAGGATTACACCGTGCAGGCGTTGAAATCGGGGGATATCCGCTTCGCCTGCGAACAGCCGGACAACGGCAAGAACCATCCGCGTAACCTTTTCGTCTGGCGTTCAAACCTGCTCGGCTCGTCCGGTAAAGGCCACGAGTACATGCTGAAATACCTGCTCGGCACCGAGAGTGGCATTCAGGGTGAAGATTTAGGCTCAACGGACGACGTGAAGCCTGAAGAGGTCGAATGGCAGACCGCCGCCATTGAGGGCAAGCTGGACCTGCTGGTGACGCTCGATTTCCGCATGTCCAGCACCTGTCTGTTCTCCGATATCGTCCTGCCTACCGCCACCTGGTATGAAAAAGACGATATGAATACTTCGGACATGCATCCGTTTATTCACCCGCTTTCCGCCGCCGTTGACCCGGCGTGGGAATCACGCAGCGACTGGGAGATCTACAAGGGCATCGCCAAAGTCTTCTCGGAAGTGTGCCTCGGCCACCTTGGCACCGAAACCGACGTGGTGCTTCAGCCGCTACAGCATGACTCTCCGGGGGAGCTGTCGCAGCCGTTTGATATCCTGGACTGGCGCAAAGGGGAATGCGACCTGATCCCCGGCAAAACTGCACCGAATATTGCGGTCGTCGAGCGTAACTATCCGGAAACCTATGAGCGCTTTACGGCTCTTGGGCCGCTGCTGGACAAGCTCGGCAACGGCGGGAAAGGCATTTCGTGGAACACGCAGAACGAGGTCGATTTCCTCGGCAAGCTGAACTACGTCAAGCTCGACGGCCCGGCGAAAGGCCGTCCGCGCATTGAAACGGCCATTGACGCCTCCGAGGTGATCCTTGCCCTTGCGCCGGAAACCAACGGTCAGGTGGCGGTCAAAGCCTGGGAAGCGCTCGGCGAACTGACCGGGCGCGACCACACCCATCTAGCGCTGAACAAGGAAGACGAGAAAATTCGCTTCCGCGATATTCAGGCGCAGCCGCGCAAAATCATCTCCAGCCCGACGTGGTCTGGCCTTGAGAGCGAACACGTGTCGTATAACGCGGGCTATACCAACGTGCATGAGCTGATCCCGTGGCGCACGCTGTCTGGCCGCCAGCAGCTGTATCAGGATCATGCCTGGATGCGCGCCTTCGGAGAGAGTCTGGTGGCCTATCGCCCACCGATTGATACCCGCAGCGTGACCCACATGCGCGAGATCCCGCCGAACGGCTTCCCGGAAAAAGCGCTGAACTTCCTGACGCCGCACCAGAAATGGGGCATCCACTCCACCTACAGCGAAAACCTGCTGATGCAGACCCTGTCGCGCGGGGGGCCCATCGTCTGGATCAGCGAAACCGATGCGCGCGAGCTGGGCATTGAGGACAACGACTGGATCGAAGCCTTTAATGCCAACGGCGCCCTCACCGCCCGCGCAGTGGTCAGCCAGCGCGTGCCGCCGGGCATGACCATGATGTACCACGCCCAGGAGCGCATTCTGAACATCCCGGGCTCGGAAGTGACCGGACGGCGCGGCGGGATCCACAACTCGGTCACCCGCGTCTGCCCAAAACCGACCCATATGATCGGCGGCTATGCGCAGCTGGCCTATAGCTTCAACTATTACGGTACCGTCGGCTCGAACCGCGACGAGTTCATCATGATCCGCAAAATGAAAAACATTAACTGGCTGGACGGCGAAGGTCGGGATCAGGTTCAGGAGGCGAAAAAATGAAAATACGCTCACAGGTTGGCATGGTACTGAATCTCGACAAATGCATTGGTTGCCACACCTGCTCGGTCACCTGCAAGAACGTCTGGACCGGGCGCGAAGGGATGGAGTATGCGTGGTTTAATAACGTGGAGACCAAGCCGGGCATCGGCTATCCGAAAAACTGGGAAGATCAGGACGAGTGGCAAGGCGGCTGGATACGCGGGATCCACGGCAAGCTGACCCCACGCCTCGGCGGCAAAATGGGCGTGCTGTCGAAGATTTTTGCCAACCCCGTTCTGCCGCAGATTGACGATTACTACGAACCGTTCACCTTCGATTATCAGGATCTGCACCGCGCGCCGGAGGGCGATCACCTCCCTACCGCCCGCCCGCGCTCGCTGATTGACGGCAAGCGGATGGACAAAATCGTCTGGGGGCCAAACTGGGAGGAGCTGCTGGGCGGCGAGTTCGAAAAGCGCGCCCGCGACCGCAACTTCCATAAGATCCAGAAAGAGATGTACGGCCAGTTTGAAAACACCTTCATGATGTATCTGCCGCGCCTGTGCGAGCACTGCCTGAACCCGAGCTGCGTGGCCACCTGCCCGAGCGGCGCAATTTACAAGCGCGAAGAGGACGGTATTGTGCTGATTGACCAGGACAAATGCCGCGGCTGGCGCCTGTGCATCAGCGGCTGTCCGTACAAGAAAATTTACTTCAACTGGAAGAGCGGCAAGTCCGAGAAATGCATCTTCTGCTATCCGCGCATCGAGTCCGGCCAGCCGACCGTTTGTTCGGAGACCTGCGTCGGTCGCATCCGCTATCTCGGCGTGCTGCTGTATGACGCAGACCGCATCGAAGAGGCCGCCAGCACCGAGCATGAGACCGACCTGTACGAGCGCCAGTGCGACGTGTTCCTGGATCCGAACGACCCGGCGGTGATTGAGGAAGCCCTGAAGCAGGGCATCCCGCAGAATGTCATTGACGCGGCGCAGCGTTCACCGGTCTATAAAATGGCGATGGACTGGAAGCTCGCCCTGCCGCTGCATCCGGAATACCGCACCCTGCCGATGGTCTGGTACGTGCCGCCGCTGTCGCCAATTCAGTCCTACGCGGATGCCGGCGGCCTGCCGCAAAGCGACGGCGTTCTGCCCGCCGTCGAGAGCCTGCGCATCCCGGTGCAGTATCTGGCAAACATGCTCAGCGCGGGCGATACCGGCCCGGTGCTGCGCGCCCTGAAGCGCATGATGGCGATGCGTCACTACAAACGCTCCCAGACCGTGGAAGGCGTGACCGATACCCGCGCCATTGAGGAAGTGGGCTTGACCGAAGCGCAGGTTGAGGAGATGTATCGCTACCTGGCTATCGCTAACTACGAAGACCGCTTCGTGATCCCGACCAGCCACCGCGAAATGGCGCGCGACGCCTTCCCGGAAAAAAATGGCTGCGGCTTCACCTTTGGCGACGGCTGCCACGGCTCCGATACCAAGTTCAACCTCTTTAACAGCAGCCGCATCGACGCGATTAACATCACCGAAGTGCGCGATCACGGGGAGGGAGAATAATGCAGATCCTTAAAATCATCGCGCTGCTGATTGAGTATCCCGATGAGCTGCTGTGGGAAAACCGCGAAGAAGCGCTTTCCCTGGTAGAACAGGACGCGCCCATGCTGCTGCCCTTCGCGCAGCAGCACCTGAGCGCCCCGCTGCTGGACAAGCAGGCAGAATGGTGCGAGGTGTTTGAACGGGGCCGCGCGACGTCGCTGCTGCTGTTCGAGCACGTTCACGCCGAGTCGCGCGATCGCGGTCAGGCAATGGTCGACCTGATGAGCCAGTATGAGAAAGCCGGGCTGGAGCTGGACTGCCGCGAGCTGCCCGACTACCTGCCGCTCTATCTGGAATATCTCAGCCTCGTCACCGACGACGAGGCGCGTGAAGGTCTGCAAAACGTCGCGCCGATCCTGGCGCTGATTGGTGGGCGTCTCAAGCAGCGCGGCGTGGCGCATTACCAGCTGTTTGACGCCCTGCTGACGATCGCCGGTACGCGGCTTTCCAGCGACAGCGTGGCGAAGCAGGTGTCCGGTGAAAAACGGGATGATACCCGTCAGGCGCTGGATGCCGTGTGGGAAGAGGAACAGGTGAAGTTTATCGAAGACAACGCGACGTCGTGCGACAGTTCGCCGATGCAGCAATATCAACGACGCTTTAGCCAGCACGTCGCGCCGCAGTACGTGGACGTCAGCGCCGGAGGCCCAAAATGACGCATTACCTGAACGTATTTTTCTATGATATTTACCCGTATATCTGCGCCACCGTCTTTTTCCTCGGCAGCTGGCTGCGCTACGACTACGGACAATACACCTGGCGCGCCTCGTCGAGCCAGATGCTCAGCAAGCGCGGTATGAACTGGGGCTCTAACCTGTTTCATATCGGGATTTTGGGGATTTTCTTCGGGCACCTGTTCGGGATGTTAACCCCGCACTGGATGTATGCCTGGTTTTTACCCGTCGCGGTTAAACAGCAGTTAGCCATGATTGCGGGAGGCATTTGCGGTGTACTGACGCTGATTGGTGGGTCGATGCTGCTGATCCGCCGCCTCTTCAACCAGCGGGTCCGCGCGACCTCGACCACGCCGGATATTATCATCATGAGTATCCTGCTGCTTCAGTGTATCCTGGGGCTGTCGACCATTCCTTTCTCCGCTCAGTATCCTGACGGGAGCGAGATGATGAAGCTGGTCGGCTGGGCGCAGGGGATCGTGACGTTCAGGGGCGGCTCATCGGAAATGCTGAGCGGCGTCGCGCCGATCTTCCGGGTGCATCTGGTACTGGGGATGACGATTTTCCTCATCTTCCCGTTCACCCGCCTGGTGCACGTGTGGAGCGCGCCGTTTGAATATTTCACCCGTCGGTATCAGGTGGTGAGATCGCGTCGTTGATTTTGTCGGGTGGCGGCTTCGCCTTACCCGACCTACGGGCCCGGTAAGGCGCAGCCGCCACCGGGCTATTTCCCCGCCTGCGGATGCGTATCAAACCCCGCCATCACCGCCGTTAGTTCTACCAGCGTAAAGCCGTGTTTAGGATCGTCAACGCCCAACCCAAAGCGTTCCTGCATCAGCTGATACAGCGCCCCGGCATCCGGCAAATGGATCTGCTCCTCCACATGACCGTTCTGCCAGTGGGTGAAGTTGAAGTTGGTCAGCGTCAGCTTGCCTCCGTCCGGCAGGTGGCGACACATCAGCAGATGATGACGAAAATGGGACTGCGGCCAGTGCGCCGACCAGAAGTTTCCCATCACGTAATCGTTGAAGTATTGCGTCCCCAGGTCAAAATGGTACATCGATTGCCAGTGTTCGTGATGGCGGAACTGTAATACCCAATCGTTACCCTCGCTCAGAAGACGGTACATGCCGTGCGGGGTTTCCTGCTCCTCGTTGGCGCTCAAACGAATCGGTGCCGTCAACGTTTGTCCGCCAAATCCCACATCGGCGATCCAGCGTTCGCCGTTCAGCTCTACCAGCAGCAGCCGATGCGTGCGCGGCGGCATCTGGGACGGATTTGCCAGCACGACCCGCCCCAGCACGCTGCGCACGGTAAACCCGACTTCGCGCAGTACTCGCTCAAACAGACCGTTTTGCTCGAAGCAATATCCCCCGCGTCGCGCCGTCACCAGCTTGTCGACCAGACATTGATCTTCAAGATGGATTTCGCGCGGCAGGACGACATCAATATTTTCGAACGGGATCGCACAGTTGTGGTGTAAATGCAGCCCCCGCAGGGTATCGATATCAACCTGTACGGGCTGCTGCCAGCCCGTGCGGGCGAAATAAGCACTCAGAAATGGGGACATGGTCTGCTCCAGAATGGGATATTCCCTGTTTATAAACTATTTTGCCTAATGCATATGCGCAAAAGTGCTTTTTCGTCATACTCATCGTGTACATGAGGAGATCCTATGAGCCACTTTCGCCCCGTTGAATTACGTCATGCCAGCCGTCTTCTGAATCACGGGCCCACCGTGCTTATTACCAGTCGGGATGAAACGATAGACAGACGCAACGTCATGGCCGCCGCATGGTCCATGCCGGTGGAATTTGAACCGCCGCGCATCGCGATTGTGGTGGACAAAAGCGCCTGGTCGCGAGAGCTGATCGAGCGCAGCGGTAAATTCGGCATCGTTATCCCGGGCGTGGCGGCAGCGAACTGGACCTACGCGGTCGGCAGCGTCAGCGGGCGCGACGAGGATAAATTTAACTGCTACGGTATCCCGGTTATTTATGGTCCTGAGCTTGGCCTGCCGGTTATAGAAGATAAATGTCTGGCGTGGATGGAGTGTCGGTTATTACCTGTCACTTCTGCGGCAGAAAAATATGACACCCTGTTTGGGGAGGTCGTTTCCGCCGCGGCGGATGAGCGCGCTTTTGTGGCCGGACGCTGGCAGTTTGACGAGGATAAGCTGAATACGTTGCATCATCTGGGGGCGGGCACGTTTGTGACGAGTGGGAAGATGGTGAAGGCGCTGGATTGAGTTTATCTATCATATCCTTTTCAATTATATCAAATACCTATGGCATTTTATGTTTACCACTGCGTTGTAGAACGGAGGATATTTCTGGAGTTGCTGAGTTAGCAATTCCCCGTTAAGGAAATATTAATGTCCTGGATAGAAATGGCGAAATATTATATTCCAAATAAAATGCTCAACCAAAAAGCATCGGTAATTGGGCACACTATGTCATCGAAGCCACTCTTCTTTTTACTTTTCATCCTTTCTCCCTTAGTTGGCGCGGAAAGCACCTATGCACCGGGGCTAACGGCGGTTAAATTCAATCAATGGTATATCGCTCAGTTGAATCAGGGCAAACCTCCCGTACTCAATCCAGACATCATGAATGACTATGTTGCCTCGGGGACAATCGCAGCAATAAAAGAGTTGTATTCAGGTGACAGTAACGAAAAAGATATGCCCGATGCAGATATGTTCATTAAATCACAGGATTGGGATGAGGACTGGAATCAGATAACCGTCCTGCACTCTGATTTTGACGCTGTTTGCACAAACGTCTATATCGCGTTTGGTAAGAAGCAAGATCACGTTGTTGCAGATTGTCTTGTTGAAGAACAAGGGAAATGGAAAGTCCGCTCGGCAACACTCATTAAGTGACATGGATAATCTCCGTGTCGTAAAAAAACACATGGTAGCCTACCGACTACCATGTGTAATTAATTAGCTCTTAACACGCTTCGCAATAATCTCATCCGCCACATTTCGCGGAGCCTCCGCAAAATGGTGGAACTCCATCGTATAAGTTGCGCGCCCCTGGGACATCGATCGCAGCGTGGTGGCATAGCCAAACATCTCGGCCAGCGGGACGTCAGCGCGAATAATCTGGCTGCCATACTGCTCTGCCATCCCCTGCACCATGCCGCGACGGGAGGAGAGATCACCCATAATGTTCCCGGCATATTCCTCCGGCGTTTCCACCTCAACGTGCATCACCGGCTCAAGAATTACCGGATCCGCCCGCCTTGCGCCCTCTTTAAAACCGAGGATCGCCGCCATGCGGAAGGCCATCTCCGAGGAGTCGACATCGTGGTACGAACCAAAGGTCAGGGTCGCTTTCACATCCACAACCGGATAGCCCGCCAGCACACCCGTATTCATGGCTTCACGCAAGCCTTTCTCCACCGACGGGATGTACTCGCGCGGCACCACGCCGCCTTTAGTGGCATCTTCAAACACAAAACCACTCCCGGCCGCTAGCGGCTCGAGGCTCAGGACCACATGGCCGTACTGCCCTTTCCCGCCGGACTGTCGGACAAATTTCCCTTCAATATCCTTCACCGCTTTGCGCAGGGTTTCACGGTAGGTGACCTGAGGACGACCAATGTTCGCCTCGACGCCAAACTCGCGCTTCATGCGGTCGACGATGATTTCCAGATGCAGCTCGCCCATCCCGGAGATAATCGTCTGGCCGGATTCCTCATCCGTGTGCAGGCGGAACGACGGATCCTCCGCCGCCAGGCGCTGTAATGCGATCCCCATTTTCTCCTGATCGGCTTTGGTTTTCGGCTCGATCGCAAGCGAAATGACCGGATCCGGGAACTCCATCCGCTCAAGGGTGATCACCGCGTTCGGGTCGGTCAGCGTGTCGCCGGTAGTGACGTCTTTCAGACCGACACAGGCTGCAATATCCCCTGCACGCAACTCGTCTACCTCATGGCGATCGTTGGCATGCATCAGCACAATGCGCCCGATACGCTCTTTCTTGCCCTTCACCGGGTTGTACACTGCGTCGCCTTTACGCAGTATGCCGGAATAGACGCGGATAAAGGTCAGCTGCCCGACGTACGGATCGCTCATCAGCTTGAAGGCCAGCGCCGAAAACGGTTCATCATCGCTTGGATGACGCTCAGCGTGCTGCCCGTCTTCGTCTACCCCATCAATAGCGGGTACGTCCAGTGGAGACGGCATCAGCTCAATCACCGCGTCAAGCATGCGCTGCACGCCCTTGTTCTTGAATGCGCTACCGCACAGCATCGGCTGGATTTCGCCGGAGATGGTCCGGACGCGCAGCCCCTGGATGATTTCCGCTTCATCCAGATCGCCCGTTTCCAGATACTTGTCCATCAGCGCATCGCTGGCTTCTGCCGCAGCTGAGACCATTTTTTCTCGCCACTCCTGAGCGGTACTCAGCAGATCGTCCGGCACCGGCGCGTAGCTAAACGCCATGCCCTGCGTGGCATCGTCCCAGAGGATGGTGCGCATCTTGATGAGATCCACCACGCCGGTGAAGTGTTCTTCCGCACCCACCGGAATCACGATCGGCACCGGATTGGCTTTCAGGCGCTCCTGCATCATCCGCACCACACGGAAGAAATCTGCGCCCGGGCGGTCCATTTTGTTGACGAATGCCAGCCGCGGGACGTGGTATTTATTCGCCTGACGCCAGACGGTTTCCGACTGCGGCTGCACGCCACCGACGGAGTCGTACACCATCACCGCGCCGTCTAGTACCCGCATGGAGCGTTCCACCTCAATGGTAAAATCGACGTGCCCGGGGGTATCAATAATATTGATGCGGTGCGGTTCAAAACCTCTGTCCATGCCGGGCCAGAAACAGCTTACCGCCGCCGAAGTAATGGTGATCCCGCGCTCCTGCTCCTGCGCCATCCAGTCGGTGGTTGCCGCGCCATCGTGTACTTCACCCAGCTTGTGGCTCATCCCGGTGTAAAACAGGATGCGCTCGGTAGTGGTGGTTTTGCCGGCATCGATATGCGCGGAGATACCGATGTTGCGATAACGTTCGAGTGGAATGGGTCGGGGCATGATATTTCCTTAAGTCTTTAAGACTGGTTTGTGACGACCGGGATGGTCGCGTGTGAGTTCGTTTGTTATAATAGTCCTATTGTACGAGTATTATCGAACTATTTTTTAACGGTTGACCTATTGTTGATATAGCTCAATCTGACCCGAGACGCAGGAAAACGATGATCCCAAACCACCCGGAACCTGAACAAATACTGCTGGAAAATGTGCTGTTCGCCCTCGGAAATCCGCTGCGATTAGCGATCGTCCGAAAGCTGGCCGACGGCAGCGAACTGAGCTGTAACGCGCTACGCCCGGACGACGTGCTGAAGTCCACCATGACTCACCACTGGCGCGTGCTGCGCGACAGCGGCGTGATCTGGCAGCGCCCGCAGGGGCGCGAGAATATGATTTCACTGAGAAGAGAAGATCTGGACGCCCGCTTCCCGGGACTGATGGCGATCCTGTTACAGTCGAAATCATAAGCGCTCACTGTAGGCCTTCAGCCAGCGCGCCCAGTGTCGCTTTTAGCCAGTTGGTGACGCCTCGTTTACCGCTGCGTTTATGCGAATAAATTTTTACTTCAAACGGACTAATGTGGAACGGCAAATCAAAAATTTTGATATTGGTGGCTGGCAGTAACTTCTCAGCGGCAAATCGGGGTAATGCCATCAGCAGATCGCTTTCTGCAATAACAAACGGGGCGCTGAGCATGGACGGGGTTTTAATCGCAATGTGTCGGGTATAGCCCATGCGTTCAAGCTGCAAATCCAGCACCCCCTGCTTCTCGTTCCACGGCGTAACCACAAGATGCCGGGCGGCGAGATAATCTTCCAGCGTCAGTGCCATCCGGCTCGCATTGCTAATCACCACATACTCATCTTCGAACCAACTAATCTCTTCCAGCTCCGGGTACCGGGGATCCTCGACGGTGCTGAATCCCAGGGCCAGATCCACCTCTCCAGCCAGTAACTCCGTCAACGCTGGGCTGTGCGGCAAATAACGTAATTCCAGACGCAGGCCAGGCGCCTCATGTTGAAGTACATTCATGAGTGCAGGAAATATGCAGAACGCAGTAAAGTCCGTTATCGCGATCTGCAAACACGCTGTACTCACAGCAGGATCAAACTCCGGCTGCGGCGAGAGCTCCCGATCGAGAGCCTTCAGGGCCGAGGCAATAACAGGCGCAAGCTGTGTGGCATAGACGCTGGGACACATTCGATGCCCCTCCCGGTAAAACAGCGGGTCGTTGAGCGAAACACGCAGCCGTGACAAAGCATGGCTGAGCGCCGAGGTGCTCATCGCCAGCTCATCCGCCGCCAGTCGAACGGAACTGTGGCGATAAATCGCGTCAAAAACCGGCAGGAGGTTTAAATCAAGGCGCCTTAAGGCCAGATGCATAATATTCATCATTGGTTGATTTCATTGCACTTAATTCTTCTGACATTAGCCTTTATGCTTACCTCCATCAACTACAAACTCTAATAAAGGGAAACCAATGAGCATTACGATTCGTCAGGCGCGACCTGAAGATGCAGCGGCAATTTACGATATGATTTACGAACTCGCGGTCTATGAAAAAGCGCCAGAAGAAGTGGTCACCACCCCGGACGAGATCCGCAAAACGCTGTTTGGTGCAGACAGTAAAACCGAAGCGCTGATCGCCGAATATGCTGGCCGCGTGGTGGGGTATGCCGTTTTTTTCACCAGCTACTCCACCTGGCTTGGCCGCAACGGTATCTATATGGAAGATTTATATGTTTCCCCGGAATACCGCAACAAGGGAGCGGGAAAAGCACTGCTAAAAAATATCGCGCAATGCGCAGTGGAACGTGACTGCGGCCGGCTGGAATGGAGCGTGCTTGACTGGAACCAGTCTGCCATTGATTTTTATTTAAGCATCGGCGCGTTACCGCAGTCCGAATGGGTACGCTATCGCCTTGATGGGGATGCGTTGCGGGCATTTGCTGGCTAACGAAGCCATCGTGTGAAAACGCCCCTCTTTCCCAGGGGCATAATGTCAGTGTAAGCGTTACTGAAGCACGGAATATCTGAGAAAGAAATTACCGCCATTTTCCGTCCTCTCTGAGGCACTCGAATGATCGGTGACCGAGGTTCATCCCGGCTGAGTCAGGCTGTAGACGGGGATCTGCCGGGTTGTCATCGTCAGCGTATCGAACACCTCAGTCTCTGACGTCACAATCCTCATGCCCGTTTTTCTTAACCGCTGCACGTCGGCGGCTATGCGCTGAATACCAAACCAGAACAGTCCGTCAAGCGCCGTGACCGCAAGCCCATTTTCCAGCGCCAGCTTGAGGCGCTCGCGAGGGGCTTTCACCTGCTGAGCAATGTGCCGGTAAGGTACTTCCGAACCGCCTGCCGCATCGATTCGCTGAATACGGGTCTTAAGGTGATAGGTAAACTCATCGGGAATGCCGTTCAAATCCTGCTTGAGGCTGTAGACGCAGCCAAAGCGTTTACCGTTGAAAAGGACATTTTTTTGACTGAGCTGAAACTCATTTCTGATCCCATCAATCAACTGCGGGGCGCGAGTGAGGAGTAACCGGAAGGGAAGCTCAAAGCTTGTGACATAATCCACATTCAGCAGCGCGAGACGCAGGCGCTCTTCAGCCCCTGATTTCTGGTCATGGCATTCGCGCATCACTTCCGCCCACTGGCGCGTCAGGCGTTCTGGCTCGGCGGCTTCGGTGAGGAGGTATTTTTCGAGGTGATAATCGACTCTTCCGGTCATGTTTTGCATCCCGACAATGTGGATGCGGTAATTCTATCCAGCGCAGCAGGTTTTATAAAGGGCGGAGCGCACCGGCATCCGCCCCCCCTTTTCTACTGCTGAATACGCGACTCGTCCGACATGTCGCTGGCAGAGAAGGTTCTTGCTGGAGAACGGGCCTGTTTTTTGCGTGCATAGCGGTCCGGCTGGCCTTCCGGGCGGGTTTTGAAGCGGCGATGCAGCCACATATATTGCTCGGGTGCCATCAGCACGGCGCGCTCAATCGCTCTGTTCATCTGCGTGGCCACTGACGCTTTATCGCCCCCCTGTAACGTATCGCTGATATCTTCCAGGATAATCAGCTCATACCCTGTACCGTCTGCTTTACGGCGCGGTACAAACGGGATCACGGCCGGTCGGGCGCTTTTCACCAGCATGTAGCTCCCGGCCGTAGTGGCAGCGTCCGGGACGGCAAAAAACGGCACAAACACGCTATTCGCTTTGCCATAGTCATGATCCGGGGCATACCACAGGATCTCATTTTGCTTCAGCGCACGGATCATGCCCTTCAGGTCATGGCGGTCAAGCATGGTTTTATTGGAACGCAGGCGCCCGCGCGTCTGTAGCCAGTCGAGCAGTGCATTATTGTTGGGTCGATACACTCCAATACCCGCGTTGAGCATGCCGAAGATGCGCGCGCCCAGCTCGAGCGTGAGAAAATGCATGCCGATAAGCACCACGCCCTTTCCTTGCGCCCGAGCCTGTTCCATATGTTCGTAGCCGGTCACGCTAAAGTGTTTGCGCACGCGCCAGTCAGGCCAGAACCACGCTATCCCCGTTTCGATGACGCCCATTCCAACCGATTCAAAATTACGCTCGAGTAAACGCTCGCGCGCATCCTCTTTCATCTCCGGAAAGCAAAGCTCAAGATTTCGTCTGGCGATCTCCACGCGGCGTGGAAGCAGACGCATGGCCAGACGCCCGAGTCCGTGCCCTGCTTTTAACAGAAGCGAATAGGGGAGCAGGACCGTACACCAGAGTGCGGCGATGCCTGCCCAGCTGAGCCAGTAACGAGGATGAATAAAGGCGAGTGAAAACCGAGGTAATTTTGTCATGAAAAAATTATCCTTTTACTATATGTACTTAATCTGGTGCAGTTGCAGTGCTTACCTGCTGATTTAACGAATATTGTTCGGAAGGAAGAATTGTAGCGGAATCGTTATGGTTTTTATTATCGATTTTTGCGATAGCAAATAAAGGCGGGGATCGCCGGGTGACAGTGCACCACCCGGCAAGCGGATTACATTGAATAGCCGGGTTTCTTAATCAGCTTATCGAGTTTCGGGCCGATCTCGGTATCCCAGACCTGCGCCTTCCAGTCAGCTTCCTGAACTTCCTCAAGCGCCACGGAGATTGAGCGATCTTTGCTGTTCAGATGACGGGCGATCGCTTCGGCGATATCCGCCGCCAGCGCCGTTTTTTGTTCATCATTCAGATCGCGTGGAAAACATTTGATATCAACATGTGGCATGGGCAGGGCTCCTTTTATAGGTGAGCGTTCCACGTTATCAGATTATGTCGTTAGCTTTTAGCACCTTGTGCAGTTCCGGCAGCGCGCAAACCGCATCCGCGATGGCGGTGATATGGGGCGTATTGGTGGCAAACCACTCATGACGTGGCCCCCAGGTACGCGCGACGGCAATATAGACGTCAAGCAGCGTCAGCTGTGTGCCAAAAGCGAAAGGCGAGGCGCTGAGTTGCGTGTCGAACCACAGATAGAGCGATTTTCGGTACTCAATGCAGTTTTTCTTCAGCTGTTCGGGAGCATCAGGCACCCAGCGTTCCGGATAGTCTGCATACGTAAAGGTGGGATAGACGTTGGCCACAAACCAGATGAGCAGGCGCTGAAACTGCTGCCGCTCGGCCTGCCCTACGGGCGGCGCGAGATCGGGACATCTGTCGAGCACCATCAGGGCAATCGCCGCAGTTTCCGTCACGATCGTCCCGTTTTCCAGCTCCAGCGTCGGCACCTGGCACAGCGGGTTCAGTTTTAACAGCAGTTCGCGCTGCGGGCCGGGCTGGTCAAACCCGTCCACGTTGACGAACTGATACGGGATGTCTGCCAGAGTCAGCATCACTTCACCGATTGCCGATCCCCAGCCGGGTACGCCATAGAGTTTGATCATGTTGCCCCCTCAGGGATGAAAACCCTAAGTGTAGAGCAGCATGACCAGGTTATCCCAGGCGGGAAAACTACAATACTTTCGACAAAAACTGGCGCGTTCGCGGATGCGAAGGTCGGTTTAACACGTCGTCGCTGCTGCCCTGCTCCACAATTTTTCCGTCAACCATAAACACCACCTGGTCCGCCACTTCCCGGGCAAAGCCGATCTCATGGGTAACCACCACCAGCGTGGTGCCGGAACGGGCCAGCTTTTTAATCACGTCCAGCACTTCGCCAACCAGTTCCGGGTCAAGCGCCGAGGTGGGCTCATCAAACAGCATTACGCGGGGGTGCAGCGCCAGCGCGCGGGCAATGGCAATGCGCTGCTGCTGGCCGCCGGAAAGGTGACGCGACCAGGCATCGGCTTTTTCACGCAGGCCCACCACATCCAGCAGGCTGTAAGCGTTCTCGATGGCCGCCTTTCGGGTGAGTTTCTTATGCGCGATCGGCGCCTCAATCAGGTTTTCCAGCACCGTAAGATGCGGAAACAGGTTGAAGTTCTGAAAAACGTAGCCCACGTTAACGCGCTGTTTGAGGATCTCTTTCTCTTTAAGCTCGTACAGTTTGTCACCCTGGCGGCGGTAGCCAATGTACTCTCCGTCAATCTGAATAAAGCCTTCGTCTACGCGCTCCAGATGATTAATGGTACGCAGCAGCGTCGATTTCCCCGAACCGGATGGGCCGAGGATCACCGTGACGGAACCCGGCGGGATCTCAAGCGTGACGTTATCGAGCGCTTTATGTCGGCCAAAAAACTTGCTGACGCCGGTAATAGAAATGTGTCCTTCACGAGAGGCTTGCATGGACAGGCTCCTGTGCTGGTGAGGTGGTAACGGAACGCGTCCGGCTGGCTGCCCGATCCTGGTTTACGGCGGAGCGGCGCTCGCTGCGGGCGAGCCCACGCTCAACGATATGCTGGATGGCAGACAGGACGGTGGTAATCACCAGATACCAGACGGCTCCCACCATCAGCAACGGGATCACCTCCTGCGTGCGGTTGTAGATCATCTGGATCGTGTAGAACAGCTCCGGCATCGCCAGCACGTAAACCATCGCCGTACCCTTGGCGAGGCTGATGATTTCATTAAATCCGGACGGCAAAATGGTGCGCAGCGCCTGCGGAAGAATAATGCGCACGGTGCGACGCCACGCCGGCAGCCCAAGTGCGGCAGCCGCCTCATACTGGCCGTGATCGACCCCAAGGAAACCCCCGCGAATAATTTCCGCCGTATAGGCGCTCTGCACCAGCGTCAGCCCCACGACGGCGGTAGAAAACTGCCCGAGCACGTTGATGGTTTCAACGCTGCCCCAGGTAATGCCGGTAAAAGGCACGCCGAGAGAGAGCGTGTCGTAGAGATAGGAGAAGTTGTAAAGAACGATCAGCACCACGATCAGCGGCAGCGAGCGGAAAAGCCAGATATATCCCCACGCCAGGCTGCTCAACAGCCAGGATGACGAGAGCCGGGCCAGCGCCAGCATGCCGCCAATGACCACGCTCAGCACGGTGCCTATCAACGTGAGCAGCAGCGTCTGACCGACGCCTTCGAGGATCACCGGATCAAAGAACCAGCGAGCAAATACCGCCCACTCCCAGCGGGGATTAAAGGCCACGGACTGAATCACGACCGCCAGCACAAACAGCGCCACCGCAGCGCCGACTGCGCGTAGCGGATAACGTGCGGGGACCACTTTTATGGTTTCAACGTTGTTCATCATCGCTCCTTATGCGGTTTTGCTGAGCGCTTCGCGGATCAGCGTTTTGGTGAAACGCAGCCGACCATCGAACGGCGGCTGGCTGTACTCTTCCGGATCGCGGTTGAGATCGAACTGCGGCTGATACCCCTGACTGAGATAGAGCCGTACCGCCTCCGGCTGACGAAACCCGGTAGTCAGGTACATGTGGCTGTAGCCCGCCAGTATCGCCCTGCGCTCCAGCTCCTGTACCACGCGCGCGGCCAGCCCCTGCTGGCGCAGCGTTTTATTCGTCCAGATACGTTTGATTTCTGCCGTGCGTTCGTCGAAGGGCTTGTAAGCGCCGGTAGCAATGATTTCGCCCTCGCGCTCCAGCACGATAAACAGCCCCTGCGGCGCCAGGTACCACTCCGTCAGCTCGACTTCCGCATCCTTTGAAAAGTAGTCGCCGTAACGAGCGGCGTATTCACCGAACAGCCCGTCGATAATGGGCTGAAGATCGCTATCTTCCGGCGAAACGTCACGAAATTGTTCACGCATAGCGCCTCCTTAATCGCCCAGACCAGCCGGGTTGATTTCGGAACGGGGGATACGCTCAACGCCTTCTCCCCAGCGGTTCAGCACTTTGTCGTAATCTCCGTTCTTAATTACGCCGTTAAGCGCGGTTTGAACCGGTTCGACCATGCCGCTCCCTTTTTTCAGCGTCACTGCGATATGCGCCGCCTTCGGCCAGCCGCCGTCGACGCTGCCAACCAGTTTGGTTTTACCGGTCAGCGCCGCTTTCCATGCGCCGATCACGTTCGGGCCAAAATAGGCGTCCGCACGACCTGACTGTAGCGCAAGGGTTTGCGCCGCATCGTCTTTGGTGTAGACCGGGATAAACGGCTTAAGCCCTTTTTTAAGGTTCTCTTCGTTCCACGCCAGCAGGATCGCCTCCTGGTTGGTGCCGGAGCCAACGATGATGCGCAGCCCGGCGATATCCTCCGCCTTCTGGAGCGACACGATCGGGCTGGTGGATTTCACGTAAAAGCCAAGGGAATCCTTGCGATAGGTGGCAAAGTCGAACTTCTCTTTGCGCGCTTTGGTGACGGTGATGTTGCTGATCGCCGCGTCGTATTTCCCGGATGCCACTCCCAGCGGCCAGTCCTCCCAGGAGGTGGGAACCACGTTTAGCTCGAGCCCGAGGCTGTCCGCCACCAGGCGCGCAATGTCGACCTCACTCCCCAGCAGGGTTTTGTTGTCGTCGGAAAAGACCGTCAGCGGCGGCTGATTCAGCCCCGCCACCGCCACGGTAAATTTCCCCGGCACGGCAAAGCGATAGTCTTTCGGCAACTGGGCGATCGCATCGCTGTTTTTGGCGGTGTCGATCGGCGTTTTATTAGCCTCAATGCTCACGCCGGTGCCGTTAATATTGACGTTCTCTGCCCAGACGGCAGGGGTAAAGGCCAGCGCAAGCGCCAGAATAAGCGATGATTTCTGCATAGCGTTTTTCTCTTTTATTGTTGTGTGAACTGATTTTTGGGTTCGTCTAAGCCCAGACTTTCGCGCAGCGTGGTGCCGGGATAGTCAGTGCGGAACAGGCCGCGCGCCTGTAAAACGGGCACCACCTGGTCGACAAAGCGCGGGAAGGTATCCGGCGTGCCGCCCTGAATGATGAAGCCGTCTGCCGCCTTCTCCTCGAACCAGGCCTGTAAACCATCGGCTACCTGCTCCGGCGTGCCGGAAAAACGCGGGCGCGGCGATGCGGCCTCCAGCGCGACCTGACGCAGAGTTAAGTTGCGCTCACGGGCGTTACGCTTGATGTCATCGGTGGTGCTGCGAAAGCTGTTTTTGCCTAAATCGCCGATATCCGGGAACGGCGCGTCAAGGGGATACTGGCTGAAGTCGTGATGCTCGAAATAACGCCCGAGATAGTTCAGCGCATCATGAATGGAGACCAGTGCCGCCGTGGTTTGATACTGGTTTTCAACGTCATCGGCGTCATTTCCGACAATCACGCTGACGCCCTGGAATATATGTAAATCATCCGCGCGGCGACCGTGACTTTCCAGCTGCCGTTTGACATCACGGTAAAAGGCCTGGGCTTCATCCAGCGTGTCATGGTGGGTAAAGATGGCGTCGGCGTGTTTTGCCGCCAGCTTTTTACCGTCGTCGGACGCGCCGGCCTGAAAGACAATCGGACGTCCCTGCGGCGTGCGGCCAATATTCAGCGGGCCGGAAACCTGGAAGAAATCACCGCGGTGATCCAAAGTATGCAGTTTCGACGCGTCAAAAAACTGTCCGCTCTCTTTATTGCGGATAAAGGCATCCCCTTCCCAGGAATCCCACAGCCCTTTCACCACGTCGAGATACTCATCGGCAATGCGGTAGCGCAGCGCATGCTCAGGGTGTTTTTCGCGGGAGAAATTCTTCGCCGATCCTTCCAGCGGTGAGGTCACTACGTTCCAGCCCGCGCGACCGTTGCTCAGGTGATCGAGGCTGGCAAACTGACGCGCAACGGTGAAAGGCTCGCTGTAGGAGGTGGACAACGTGCCGACCAGCCCCAGGCGCGAGGTGACGCTTGCCAGCGCGGACAACACCGTCAGCGGCTCAAAGCGGTTTAAAAAATGCGGAATGGATTTCTCGTTAATATAAAGACCGTCAGCAACGAAGATAAAGTCGAGCTTGCCCTCTTCCGCTTTTAATGCCGTTTCTTTGACGAAATCAAAATTTATACTGGCATCCGCGACGGCCGCCGGATGACGCCAGGCGGACATATTTCCGGATGCACCATGCAAAATGGTCCCCAGCCGCAATTGACGATGTGCAGACATATTCACCTCAAATAAATTAAACGTGTTGCAGGGCTTTTTCCGCGAGCTGTGCAAAATAGCGGGCAGCGGGTTCAATTAATGCTTCGTCAGGGTTAAATGCCGGGTGATGTAAACCAAACGGGCTGTTGCTGCCAATGCTGACAAACGCGCCGGGAACGTTTTGCAGATAGACCGCAAAATCTTCTCCGCCCATGTGCAGTTCAGCATGACGGGTTTCATACCCCGCCTCGCGCGCGACCGAGGTGGCAAACCCGGCCCAGTGCTCGTCGTTCACCAGCGCGGTGGGTCCGGCGTACCAGGTGATGTTGATCTGCGCGCTAAAGGCGCTGGCAAATCCGGCGGCGATTTCACCGACGCGCGCCTTTACGTTCTGCTGTACTTCCGTGCGGTGCGTGCGCAGCGTGCCCTCCAGCTCAACGCTTTCCGGCAGCACGTTCCAGGTATTCCCGCCGGCGATGCGCGTCACGCTCAGCACGACTGAATCCAGCGTGTTAACGTTACGGCTGGCGACGCTTTGCAGCGCGGTCACCAGCTGGCTTGCCAGCACGATGGCGTCGTTGCCTTCATGGGGGCGTGCGGCGTGCGCGCCTTTACCGGTGATGTGAATAACGAAGCGATCGACGTTGGCATAGAACGGGCCGCCGCGCGTGGCAAATTCACCAACCGGCAGTGACGGCTCGTTATGCATCCCGAAAATCGCGCGTACGTCGCGTAACGCCCCGGCCCGCACCATGCTTTTCGCTCCGCCGAAATTTTCTTCCGCAGGCTGGAACAGGATCCGCACGCGACCATTGAGCGAGGCTTCCCGCTCCTTCAACTTTAACGCGGCACCGAGGATCACGCTGGTGTGAACGTCGTGACCGCAGGCGTGCATCACTCCTGCATGCCGGGAGCTGAACGGCACTCCGCTGCGCTCGTCGATAGGTAACGCGTCGATATCGGCGCGCAGCGCAATCATTGCCTTGCCTTGACCTATCTCTGCAACCAGCCCGGTCTGAAGATCGTAATCCAGCGGGGCAATCCCGGCCGCCGTCAGCCACTCGCGCAGGCGGGCCGTTGTTTCAACCTCCTGGCCGGACAGCTCAGGGTACTGGTGCAGCTCCCGGCGCCAGGCAATCAGCTGTTCGCTGAAGTTCATACGGTAACCTCCCTGTTAAGACGCGCCTCGGCCAGCAGTCGCAGGGACTGCACGCGCGTTGCGCCGTCAGCGACCGGCGTGTCGATGATAAATTCGTCAATGCCCCACTGCTGATGCAGCGCGTTGAGCTGTTCAAGCACCGACTCCGCCGTTCCGGCCAGAAGAGACTGCGCTCGACGCGCGATGCGCACCGGTTCACTCCCCGCCTGCCGCGCAAAGGCGTAGGCCTGTTCTTCGCTGGCCACGGTAACGCGCTGCCCGTTTGCCAGCGCCACGCCCCACACTTCAACATTTTGCGCCAGCGCGTCGGCCTCGGCCTGGGTTGGGGCAACAATCACCTGCACGGCCACCATCACCTCCCGGACGCTGTGTTGACGCCAGGCTGTGACCACCTCGCGCAGCAACTCAGGGTCACCGTTCAGGTGTGCGGCAAAGACAAAATGCCAGTCGAGGGAGGCCGCCAGCAGCGCGCTTTCGGTGCTGGCACCCAGCAGAAACCCCTCGGCAGGTACCGGGGGCAGAGGCGTGGCGCGAACCGTCTCCTCCGCTGACTGATTGTCAGGGCGGATCCAGCGATCGAGCTGCGTCAGTTGTTCCGCAAAGCTGCCTTTTTCCTGCGAATTAAGGCCGCGCTGCAACGCGCGGGTAGAGAGCGGCAGACCGCCGGGCGCTTTACCGACGCCCAGATCAACCCGGCCCGGCGCGATGGCGGCCAGTACGTTAAAGTTTTCAGCGACTTTATAGGGGCTGTAATGTTGCAGCATGACGCCGCCTGAGCCCACACGAATACGCTTTGTTTGCCCGAGGATCCAGGCAATCAGCAGTTCCGGCGAGGGGCTGGCAAGCTGCGGGGTATTATGGTGTTCGGCAATCCAGAAGCGGTGATAACCCAACGTTTCCGCCTGCTGCGCCAGCGCTAAGGTACGCGCCAGCGCATCGGCGGCGGTTTCGTGTTCTGCGACGGGGCTTTTATCCAGAATGCTGATTCGCCATGACATGTTGCGTTCTCGTTTGACTTAACATGTCGTCATTATTAAGGGCGGATTTCACCTCTGAGAAACAATTAATTTACATTTGGATTGCCGGAAATCAGCTATAGCTTACCGCTAGGCGTTTGGATACTGTTCGTCGGTGACCTTTTCCAGCCACGCCACCGGACTCCCGTCGACCGCTTCGGCAATGGCGATATGGGTCATCGCCGTCTGCGCGCTGGCGCCGTGCCAGTGCTTCACGCCGGGTGGGATCCAGGCGATATCCCCCTGATTCAGCGGTTCCGCCTCTTTGCCCCACTCCTGTAACCAGCCGCGTCCCTGCGTCACGATAAGCGTTTGTCCAAGGGGATGCGTATGCCAGGCGGTACGCGCGCCGGGTTCGAAGGTGACGGTTGCGCCGCCAACTTTTGCCGGTTCAGTCGCCTGAAAAGGCGCATCAATGCGCACGCTGCCGGTGAACCAGGCGTCTGGCCCCTGGACGGAAGGTAAAGAACCGCTACGGATAATTTTCATGATTTGCTCCTCTTTGATGTTGCGTTAACAGTAGCGTAAAGCCGCCATGAGCATTAGAGTGCATAATCAAAAAGGAACCATGAATTCAATTCATAAATCGGATGCGCCGCCATGCTCAAAGACAATTTCAACGATCTGCTCTCCTTTATGGTCGTCGCCCGTGAGCGCAGCTTTACCCGCGCAGCTGCGCAGCTGGGCGTGTCACAGTCGGCACTCAGTCACGCGATGCGCAATCTGGAGGCGAGGCTGGAGGTGCGTCTGTTGACCCGCACTACCCGCAGCGTGGCCCCAACCGAGGCCGGCGAGCAACTGTTCATGCGCTTAAGCCCACATCTGCTGGAGATCGAGCAGGAACTCACCGCGCTGCGAGATACGCGGAACAAACCCGCCGGGAATATCCGCCTTACCGCCGGGGAGCACGCCATGTCTGCCGTGCTGTGGCCTGTACTCAAACCCTTTATGGCGCAGTATCCTGACATCAACGTTGAAGTCACGGTGGACAATGGCCTGACAGATATTGTCGATGGCCGCTTTGACGCGGGCGTGCGTCTGGGTGAGCAGGTGGCGAAAGATATGATTGCGGTACGTATTGCGCCGGACATGCGGATGGCGGTCGTCGGATCGGCAGATTATCTGCACCGTTTCGGCGTACCGGAAACGCCAGAGCAGCTTGAACAGCACCGCTGCATGAATATGCGTTTGCCTACTCACGGGGGATTATACGCCTGGGAATTTGAGCAAGACGGTCGTGAGATACGCGTGCGGGTTGACGGTCAGCTGATCCTTAACAGCCTGCCGCAACGCATCGATGCCGCCGTAAACGGGCTGGGGCTGGCGTATGTACCAGAAGATGCGATACTCGACGCGCTTGCTGAAGGACGGTTAGTGCGTGTCCTTGAGGACTGGTGCCCGGTATTTACGGGTTACCATCTGTATTATCCGAGCCGCCGCCAGCACACAACTGCCTTTGCATTGCTCATTGAAGCCCTGCGGCATTCATAATCTCTACCTGGCAGTAATTATCAAGTAAACCTGATGGATTAATCAGCGTTCACCGGCCTTTTTGCCTAAAAAAGCGCCACGATTCAGCGCATTGCGATCCCCGTCTGCTCTGACCACACGATTTCCTTCGACATGCATCACTTTCGACACGGTTATATTTTGCGTCGCTTATCAATTGCGGGTAGGATGCCTCGCCATGTTTTGTCTTATCCATACACAGAATGACTGGAAAGGCAGCATGTGTCTGCGCAGAAGCAATCGTTTGTTTCGGCCTCTGCCAGGCAGGACTATCACGTTAATGGTTCAGACAGGCAAACAGGTAACTCAATGAAAACAAGCAATAAAAGCGCAGCCGATCATCATGCTGCGAAACGTCGCTGGTTGAACTCTCACGAAGAGGGCTATCACAAGGCGATGGGCAACCGTCAGGTGCAGATGATCGCCATCGGCGGCGCTATCGGTACGGGTCTGTTTTTAGGTGCAGGCGCACGTCTGCAAATGGCCGGCCCCGCTCTCGCCCTTGTCTATCTGGTGTGCGGGATCTTCTCTTTCTTCATTCTTCGTGCCCTGGGCGAGCTGGTGCTTCACCGCCCTTCCAGCGGCAGCTTTGTCTCTTACGCCCGTGAGTTTCTCGGTGAAAAAGCCGCGTATGTCGCAGGCTGGATGTACTTCGTAAACTGGGCCATGACAGGCATCGTCGATATCACCGCCGTCGCGCTGTACATGCACTACTGGGGCGCGTTTGGCGATGTGCCACAGTGGGTGTTCGCTCTGGGCGCGCTGGCGATTGTCGGGACCATGAACATGATTGGCGTGAAGTGGTTCGCCGAGATGGAGTTCTGGTTCGCGCTGGTGAAGGTGTTAGCCATCGTGATCTTCCTGGTGGTCGGTACCGTATTCCTCGGCACCGGTAAACCGCTGGACGGCAACGCGACCGGCTTCCACCTGATAACTGATAACGGCGGTTTCTTCCCGCACGGCCTGCTGCCAGCCCTGGTTCTGGTGCAGGGCGTGGTGTTCGCCTTTGCCTCCATTGAGCTGGTCGGTACGGCGGCAGGTGAATGTAAAGATCCGCAGACGATGGTGCCAAAAGCGATCAACAGCGTAATCTGGCGTATCGGCCTGTTCTACGTTGGCTCCGTGGTGCTGCTTGTACTGCTGCTGCCATGGAACGCGTACCAGGCGGGTCAAAGTCCGTTTGTGACCTTCTTCTCTAAGCTGGGCGTGCCGTACGTGGGCAGCATCATGAACATCGTGGTATTGACCGCTGCGCTCTCCAGCCTGAACTCCGGCCTCTATTCAACAGGCCGTATTCTGCGCTCCATGTCGATGGGCGGATCTGCGCCGAAGTTTATGTCGAAAATGAGCAAGCAGCAGGTGCCTTACGCGGGTATTCTGGCCACGCTGGTGGTGTACGTCTTCGGCGTGTTCCTGAACTATCTGGTTCCGTCTCAGGTGTTTGAGATCGTACTGAACGTCGCCGCGCTGGGCATCATCGCCTCCTGGGCCTTTATCGTGGTGTGTCAGATGCGTCTGCGTAAGGCGATCAAAGAAGGGAAAGCGGCTGACGTCAGCTTCAAGCTGCCGGGCGCGCCGGTGACCTCCTGGCTTACCCTGCTGTTCCTGCTGAGCGTGCTGGTGCTGATGGCGTTCGACTACCCGAACGGTACTTACACCATCGCGACGATCCCGCTGCTGGCGGTGTTGCTGATTGCCGGCTGGTTTGGCGTGCGTAAACGCGTGAACGAAATTCACAGTACCGCACCGGTTCATCCTGAAGAGGGCAAACAGGACGGTCCGCTGGTGGAAGAGACGTCGCGTTAATAAAAAAGCCGGGTGGCGGCTTCGCCATACCCGGCCTACATTTCCTGGTTTTTCAGGCCCGGTAAGCGCAGCGCCACCGGGCAATTCCCACATCAGAGTGCAATACGAATCACATCGTCAGGCTGGGTTGCTTCCTGCTGACGGGTAGACTTCTGTTTCACCGTCACGTACAACGTCTTGCCATCCGCTGACAGCGCCAGGCTGTTCGGGTAAACCGGCGTATCGTAGGTTTTGGTCACTTTGTAAGTTTTAGCGTCAATCACGCTCACCTTACCTGCCTCGCGGTGCGTCACGTAGGCTTCATTGCGTGCCGGGTTAAACAGTACGGCCAGCGATTCTGGCGCGGCGATTTTCTGCATCACGCTGCCATCTTTCAGGCTCACCACCAGCACTTCTGGCTGTTTAGAATCCGTCAGGAACGCGCGCTGACCGGCAGTGTCCAGGCTCAGGTTCAGGTAGAAGTGCTCTTTACCGTCGTCCTGTACCTTCTTACGGCTGAGGATTTTATTGGTCGCGGTATCAATGGTGACCAGCTCGCCGTCCGCATTGGTGGTGTACAGACGTTTTGCCTGTGCATCCAGCGCCAGGCCGGTGCTGAACGTGCCGGTGGTCGTGATGGTGTCTTTCAGCTTCAGCGTTGCGCCGTCCACCACCCAAATCACGCTTTCTTTACCGATACCGGTAATGTACACCGTATTGGTCGCGTCATCGGCCACCAGCTGGCGCGGCTGAAGAGGCTTCACCGTGTCGCTACGCTTGCGATCGTCCAGCACCAGACGCCCTTTCACCTCGCCCGTTTTGGCGTCAATGGCCGTTACGGCGCTGTTGACGGTGTTTCCGAACCACAGGGTCTGGGTGGCTTTATCGATCGTGGCACCAAACGGCTTGAGATCGTTATGAATCGCCTGCGTCACTTCCAGCGTGACCGGATCCAGGCGATAAACCACGCCGCCTTTATCGGTTTTGCGGCTTTGAGTTGTCGCAACCCACAGCGCGTTTTCCTGCTGGCTGACGGCCATTTCATACGCGCCCTTGCCTACCGCTTTGCGCAGCATCTCTTCAGCAGCATGAGCCTGGAACGTACCGGCGATCAGTAAAGAACCCAACAGCAGAGACCCACGCAGGCGCGGCGAGCACAGATGACGTAAAGACATAACAATTCCTTTTTAAATGAGGAGATATACCGCTGACATCGCTTCCGGGGGGCAAAGTCATCGCTTTGCCGCTATTTTAATGAGAATAGTAATCATTAATGAGTTGAATGTGGAGTATTTCTTTCCCTCATTCCATTACATTCACGAAATGTGCGGTTATAGTTTTCATAAGATTTACAAAGGATTTAACATATATACACAGGTTCCAGTTGATTTGGTTCGAATTTTTCTTAAACGGTTTATTCCATGAAAATCATTTCTGCCCGCAGGGCATCGCTACCACTGCTGTTCGTCCCCGTCGCTTTTGGCCCGCTGAGTGCGTTGGCCGCAGAAGAACAAACCCTGATTGTGAGCGCTACGCCGCAAACCGTCTCCGAGCTGGATACGCCAGCCGCAGTCAGCGTGGTACAGGGTGAAGACATGCGCCATGCCGCCCCGCGCATCAATCTCTCTGAATCTCTGGGGAGCGTCCCTGGCCTGCAAATCCAGAATCGCCAGAACTATGCCCAGGATCTGCAACTTTCAGTTCGCGGATTTGGCGCGCGCTCAACCTTTGGCGTACGTGGGATCCGCATGTACGTGGACGGCATTCCGGCGACCATGCCCGACGGCCAGGGGCAAACGTCAAACATCGATCTCAGCAGCGTAGAGAGCATCGACGTGCTGCGCGGCCCCTTCTCCGCCCTGTACGGGAATGCCTCCGGCGGCGTGATCAACATCAATACCCAGACCGGACAACAGCCTGCCACCGTTGAGGCCAGCAGCTATTACGGCAGCTACGGCACCTGGCGTTACGGCTTGAAGGCCACCGGCGCGGTGGGCGACGGTACGCAGGCGGGAGACGTGGACTACGCCGTATCCACCACCCGTTTCACCACCCAGGGCTATCGCGATCACAGCGGTGCACGAAAAAACCTCGCCAACGCGAAACTGGGTGTCCGCATTGATGACGTCAGCAAGCTGACGCTGATTTTTAACAGCGTGGACATGAAAGCCAACGATCCGGGCGGACTGAGCTATCAGGAGTGGCAGAACAATCCGCGTCAATCACCCCGCGGCGATCAGTACAACACGCGCAAGACCATTAAGCAGACCCAGGCCGGGCTCCGCTACGACCGTCAGCTGAGCGAGCAGGACGACCTCAGCGTGATGATGTATGCCGGTGAGCGTGAAATGACCCAGTACCAGTCCATTCCTGCTACCACGCAGACAGCAAACCCTGCGCATGCGGGCGGCGTGATTGATATGCAGCGTCACTATCAGGGTATTGATACGCGCTGGACACACCGGGGCGAGCTGCTGGTGCCGGTGACCTTTACTACCGGCCTGAACTACGAAAACATGAGTGAAAATCGTCGCGGGTATGAAAACTTCGTGATGGACAACGGCGTGCCGGAACTTGGCGTGAAGGGCAACAAACGCCGGGACGAACGTAACCTGATGTGGAACCTGGATCCTTACCTGCAAACCCAGTGGCAGCTAACGCAAAAACTGTCCGTTGAGGCGGGCGTGCGGTACAGCTCCGTCTGGTTTGACTCCAACGATCGTTACATCACACCGCAAAACGGCGATGACAGCGGCGACGCCAGCTACCATAAATGGCTTCCGGCAGGTGCAGTGAAATACGCCGTGACCGACGCATGGAACCTGTATGCCGCAGCGGGACGCGGATTTGAGACCCCAACCATCAACGAACTCTCCTATCGCTCTGATGGGAAAGGTGGCCTCAATATCAACCTGCAACCGTCAACCAACAATACCTATGAGATCGGCAGCAAAACCCGCATCGGCAATGGCATCCTGACGGCAGCGCTGTTCCGTACGGACACCGACAATGAGATCGTGGTCGACGAAAGCAAAGATGGCCGCACCACCTACAAAAATGCGGGAAAAACGCGCCGACAGGGTGTGGAAATTGCGCTCGATCAGCAGTTTGCTGAGAACTGGAAGCTGAAAATGGCGTGGACCTATCTTGATACCACCTACCGTACTAACGTCTGTAACAATGCAGACTGTAGCGGCAATCGAATGCCGGGTATTGCCCGTAACATGGGGTATGCATCGTTTGGCTGGGAGCCGGAGGAAGGCTGGTACGCGGGTGCAGATGCACGCTACATGAGTGACGTTATGGCAAACGATACTAACACCGCCAAAGCGCCCTCTTATACCGTGGTCGGTCTGAATACCGGGTATAAGCTCAATTACGGCAAATGGGGAATGGACATCTTTGGTCGCGTCGATAACCTGTTCGATAAAGAGTACGCCGGTTCAGAGATTGTTAACGCTGGCTACAACCGGTATTACGAACCTGCCCCTGGTCGTAACTATGGCGTGGGCCTGTCGGTCTCATATCGTTTTGAATAAAACAGTCTCCGGCAGCGCGCGTTGCCGGTAAAAATTAAAAAAATAACATTATTCCCGGTTGCCTGATGCGCCGGGAATTCATTCAGTAAATGTTAAACAGGTATAAACAGATAAGTCTGCCAGAAAGCGCCTTAACTGTAGTACTGCCGTTGCAGAAGAATATTGGCTTCGTCGATGGCTTTATCGATCGCTTCCCGGCTGGCCGCCACATCCCTTTTCTCAAGCGCAGAAAGCAGATCGTCATAATGATAGGTCTCTGCGGGCACGTCACTCAGCTCTTCATGCAGGTAGTTGATACACGGCCCTATCCGTACCCACAGCTGCTCGATCAGCGAGTTCAGGGTCGGCATCTCGGCATATTGATAGAGGGTAAACCGGAACACGCGGTTGGCCTGAATCGCTTTCTGCACATCGCCCTGATGCATGGCGGTGCTGAAATTATCAGCCAGCGCACGTAGTGCATCCAGTTTGGTGTCGGTCATATTCTGGCACGCCGCCGCAACGGCCATCGGCTCAAGCTGCTTTCTGATGGCGTTAATTTCGTTATACCGTTCCAGCGTGACTTCCGGGACCAAAAACGCCTGCGCAGGCGTGGCCTGTAAGGCGCCCGCCGACACCAGGCGCAGCAGGGCCTCGCGCACCGGCGTGATGCTGGTGCCTAATTTATCCGCAATCTCTTTGGTGATGAGTCGAGCCCCAGGTTTTAATGAGCCCGTAATTAACGCTCCCTTTAAACTGTTCTCAACTTGCATAGTCAGACTGATTCTTTGTGCTTTTTCCAAATTATCCAAATCAAGCATGTCAAATTCCCGTAGCCAAAACAAAATGCCATTTTCGGCGACTGTTTAAAAAAACATCGCCGGTTCGATATAATCCTGTATCGTCATGCCTGGTAAGTTGGGCGCGCGTTAAAATAAAAAATCGTTCAAATAATAGTGCGTTTACCACTTATGGCTGAGCTGGGCCGAAGGCGCGCAAAGCTTATGGGTTAATTAAAGACAATATATCGTATCTGCACAAATAATTATGGCGGACCCCGTCCGCCATAACCGATGCCCTGATTAGTCTGCCGCCACGCGGATCACGACTTTGCCGAAGTTTTTCCCTTCAAGCAGCCCAATCAGCGCGTCAGGGGCCGCTTCCAGCCCTTCCGTAACCTGCTCGCGATAGTGAATTTTGCCTTCCTGCACCCAGCGGCCCATTTCTTGCTGGAACTCGTCGATACGATCACCATAGTCCTGAGCGATAATAAAGCCCTGCATGCGGATGCGTTTTTTCAGGATGGTTCCCATCAGCAGCGGTAACCGGTCCGGACCCTCCGGCAGGTTGGTCGCGTTGTAGCCGCTGACCAGTCCACAAACCGGTACGCGCGCGGAGGTATTCAGTAGCGGCAGCACGGCGTCGAAGACTTTACCGCCGACGTTTTCGTAATAAACGTCAATGCCCTGCGGGCAGGCTTTCGCCAGTTGTTCAGCAAAATCGTCCGCACGGTGATCCAGACAGGCGTCGAAACCGAGCACATCAACCGCATGACGGCATTTTTCCTCACCGCCAGCCACACCGATGACACGGCATCCTTTGATTTTACCGATCTGCCCCACCGTTGCGCCTACTGGCCCCGTGGCTGCGGCCACGACAAGCGTTTCCCCCGCCTGAGGCTGGCCGATATCAAGCAGCCCCATATACGCGGTGAAGCCCGGCATCCCCAGCACGCCGAGTGACCAAGAAGGACGCGACGGGTTTTCGCCCAGTTTCACCAGCCCCTTCCCGTCTGACAGTTCATAGTCCTGCCAGCCGCTATAACCCAGAACCCATTCACCTTCTTTATAATCAGGATGGCGGGACGTCTCGACGCGGCTTACCGTACCGCCCACCATCACGGCACCAATCTCGACCGGAGGTGAATAGGATGGCGCATCGCTCATGCGGCCTCGCATATACGGATCCAGCGAGAGCCATACGGTGCGTAACAATACCTGGCCCTCTGCGGGCGTGGGGATAGGTTGTTCTTCTAAGCGGAAGTTATCGGCGACCGGCGCGCCGTGCGGACGGGAGGCCAGTACCCAGCGTCGGTTTTGCGTAGTAGATTGACTCATTCATCTCTCCTTACTGCTGAAAATGTCATTCAAGCCTGGCACGTTATGCTGCGGATCGCTTTTGCATTATGAGCCGGACTGATTAAGCCGCACGACCAGATAAAGGCACGGTTCATCCGTTTCGTTGATAAACCGGCAGTCGTTCGGCGGCCCGAGTTCCAGACAATCTCCGGCCTTCATTTCATGGCGGGTGTCCCCCTCCAGAAAGACCAGCTCACCGGCCTGCAACCAGATCAGCTGTCGCGCCAGCGCATAGGAGGAGGCAGGCATTGGCACATCGCTGCCCGCGGGCAGTTCGACCTGGACGAGATCGATAGGCAGATCGGTGCGCGGCGACACGTGGCGACGCACATAGTGGGTTTGCGGATCGCGCCACACGGGCTGGTTCGCCAGACGTAACAGCTTGCCCTCCTGCATTTCCGCGCGCGCGATGAGCGTTGACATGCTGATACCCAAGGCACCGGAAAGACGGGCAAGCAGCGTCGCCGTTGGGCTACTGTCGCCCCGCTCAATCTTGTGGATCATGGCGCGCGAAATCCCCGCCCGTTCGGCCAGTTCGCTTATAGACCAGCCCCGAGACTCGCGTTCCAGGCGGATACGGGCGCTAATCCGTTGATTCATATTGTCTGTTATTGTGTTCATGACGTCATACTATAGTGTATGGATGCTCTATCTGGGCGGTCTGGCGGTAAAAAAATAGGGATTTTGTCGTAGCGGTGCAATACAAGAACTGTGTAATATTGTGAGCAGATCGTACTACTATAGTGAACAACACAGCCAGAGGTTAACCATGATCGTTCGTCATGCCTGCAAAGAAGATTGTGCCGCTATCGCTGAAATTTATAACCATGCGGTTCTGCACACCGCCGCCATCTGGAACGATAAAACCGTCGACACCGATAACCGTATCGCATGGTTTGAGGCGCGTACGATGGTGGGTTATCCGGTACTGGTCAGTGAAGAAGATGGTGTAGTGACGGGATACGCCTCATTCGGCGACTGGCGGGCATTCGACGGTTTTCGCCATACGGTGGAGCACTCGGTGTACGTTCACCCGGATCATCAGGGCAAAGGCATTGGTCGGCTGCTGATGAAGGAATTAATTAATGAAGCCCGCCTGATCGGTAAGCATGTGATGGTTGCCGGGATTGAGGCCCAGAACCAGGCGTCCATTCATCTGCACACAACTCTGGGCTTTATTACTACCGGAAATATGCCGCAGGTGGGCACCAAATTTGGCCGCTGGCTGGATTTAACCTTTATGCAGCTCCAGCTTGATCAGCGCAGCGATCCGGATGCTCTGCCATGAATCAATCGTTGACGTTAGCGTTTCTGGTAGCCGCCGGGATTGGGCTGGTGGTCCAGAACACCCTGATGGTGCGCATTACGCAATCCTCCTCCACCATTCTTATCGCCATGCTGCTCAATTCGCTGGTGGGGATCGTGCTGTTTGTCAGCATCCTGCTGGTGAAAAATGGCCTGGCGGGGGTTAGCGAACTGGCGTCAACGGTGCGCTGGTGGACGTTGATCCCCGGGCTGCTTGGCTCGTTTTTTGTCTTTGCCAGTATTAGCGGGTATCAGAACGTGGGCGCGGCAACGACGATTGCCGTACTGGTGGCAAGCCAGCTGATTGGCGGCCTGGTGATGGACATCCTTAAAAGCCACGGCGTCCCGTTGCGCGCGCTGGTTGGCCCGGTCTGCGGCGCAGTGTTGCTGGTGGTCGGCGCCTGGCTGGTGGCGCGGCGCCAGTTTTAACCCTTACAGAATAGTCCCGCCCTGCGTAAGGTGGGCATGGCGCGCCTCCGCTTCTTCTTTATGTTGCTTACCGTGATGTGAAATCGCGGTGCGCAGGCGTTGCTGCTGGGTATAGCGATCTTCACGGCTCAGCTCTGCATCATCGCTTAATGCGATCAGCAGTTCATTCATGTGGGTAATAACGCTCTCTTCGATGGCGGCATCAACGCGCGCGATAACATCGTTTAAATGTGACATTGTCACTCCTTTTAACGTATTCGGTGGCGCCAGGCGTACCGGGCCTACGGGTGCTGAATGTAGGCTGGGAAACCCTGGCACCACCCGGCAATAATACTATCAGTTCAGCTTCGCTTTCGAAAAATCACTGCCCATCAGACTCACGCTGTAACCCGTCACGTTACTGCGGGTCGCGTAGAACGTTTTGCCGTTAGCTAACGCAATCCACGGCGCCTGCTGGTAGAAAATCTCCTGCGCCTGGCCGTAAAGCTTCGCGCGTTCTTCCGGGGTGCTGGTCAGCTTAGCCTTTTGCACAAGCTCATCATACCCCTTATCACACCAGCGCGCGGCGTTGGATCCGGTTTTAATGCTGTTACAACCCAGCAGTACGTCAGCGAAGTTATCCGGATCGCCGTTGTCGGACATCCAGCCGAACAGCGCGGAATCATGCTCGCCTTTACGCATGCCGGAGAGGTACTCACCCCACTCGTAAGACACAATTTTTGCCTTCACGCCCACTTTCGCCCAGTCGGCCTGGATCATCTCCGCTATACGCCGGGAGTTCGGGTTGTACGGACGCTGAACCGGCATCGACCAGAGCGTGACCTCCGCGCCCTTCTCCAGACCCGCCTGCTTAAGCAGGGCTTTTGCTTTTTCCGGATCGTAGTCGTAATCCTTCAGGACTTTATTAAAGCCGAGCATGTTCGGCGGGATCGGCGATTTGGCTACCCTGCCAGATCCCATAAAGACCGCGTTCACGATGGCCTTTTTGTCCGTCGCATAGTTCAGGGCCTGGCGTACCAGCACATTATCAAACGGTTTTTTCTCTGTGTTAAACGCCAGATACCCCACGTTCAGCGCGTCCACCGAGTGCAGCGTCAGGTCTTTGTTTTTCTTAATCACTTCAAACTGCACGGGCGACGGCGCAGGAACGATCTGGCATTCGTTGGTTTGCAGCTTCGCCAGACGGGTTTCCACGTTTGGCGTGATGGAGAAGATCAGGTGTTTGGTCGGCACTTCACCGTCCCAGTAGTTTGGATTGGCGACGTAGCGGATCAGCGAGTCCACCTTGTACTGCTGAAGCACATAGGGCCCGGTGCCGATTGGCCAGGTATCCACATTTTCAGGCGTGCCTTTTTTCAGCATCGCATCCGCGTACTCGGCGGAGAGGATTGAGGCAAAGTCCATTCCCCAGTCGGCCAGAAATGCCGCGTTGGGTTCACTCAGCGTGAACTGAACATGGTAATCGTCGATCTTTTTCACATCCTGAATGAGCTTGTCGAGGCCCACGTCATTAAAGTATTCGTAATTACCCTGGGAAACGTTGTGATACGGATGCTTAGGGTCTTTCTGACGCATGACCGAGAAAATAACGTCATCGGCATTGAAGTCGCGCGTCGGTTTAAAGAATTTATTGCTGTTGAACTTCACCCCTTTTCGCAGGGTAAAAGTATAGGTTTTGCCATCGGGTGAAATGGTCCACGACTCGGCGAGCGAAGGCACGGGGGTGTTCTTCACCGGATCGAAGTTAATCAGTCGGTTATACAGCGTTTGCGAACTGGCGACAAACGAGGGTCCAGAACTGGCGATTTGCGGGTTAAACGACTCCGGTGACGCTTCGGAGCAGTAGATAATGGTGTCTTTGTTTGCCGCCCATGCGGCACTTGCCGGCAGCAGCGCGCTCAGCGCGAGGGCGAGCACGGTTTTCCCTGTAGACATGGTTATTACCCTTTCGGTTTTATTATAGTGGACAGTAATAACAGCACAGGCGATATAACCTGACAAATAACGAATCACTATCAGGTTATTCTAAAGCCGCACTTTTCGCTGGTTTAAGCACCCGCCCACGAAAAACGATTTGCCTTAAGGTGCGTTAGTCGTCAAGCACAACCGTCCCGATCAATGCCGCAAGAAATCGTCCCTTTTGCCGTCTCCTCAGCCGTTTGTTTGCAATCGCGTTTAGCTAAAGTAACGGCGTGAAAAAGTCTACAGGACCAAATCGTGGCAAAAACACTTTTACGCAGCGGCAATCTGGATGATTTTCAGGCCGTTGGCGGCGGCGGACAGGCCGTTTTTGAATCAGCCCTGCAAATTCGGGAAGCGCTTCGGTTGCGCAAACAGCAGGCTATCGTCGATTGTCTGGCCATTCCTCAGGTCAATGACGGCGCCGACCGCGTTGACTGGTACTCCCCGGTTGAGGGCACGGTCTCCAGCTGGAAGGCGGCGGACGAAGACGATCGCTTTCGTGCCCTGCGCTATCTGGAAAACACGCTCGCCAGCGTGGAGTCGCTGAGTAAAAAATGCCTCCAGTCGCCGAAAACGGCGCAGCAGCTGTTTGGCTCACTGCTTTCAAAAGCCTTCCAGTTTCCCGGGGAGAACTTTGTCTATATCGTCGATGGCAAGCCGGTGATCTGCTTCTGGGGTTTCGTCAATCTTAACGAGAATGCGCGCGATGACGTGCTGGACTGCCTGCGCGAATCGTTGATCCCTGAGCCTGAGCCAGAGGTGATTGTCGAACCTGAACCGGAGCCAGAACCCGCCCCGGCGGTGACCTTTGAGCAGGCCGATGCCCCGCTTATCACGCCTGCGGCTACCGTCCGTATCACCGAAGATGAACTCTATACGCCAGAGCCGGTGCGCATGAACGTCGAGCCGCCAGAGCCCGCACCGACGGTCGTGCAGAAAAAGCGTCGCTCCCCTCTGTGGCTACTGCCGGTTGCCGCGGTCATCGTTGCGGCCATTGCCACCCCGCTGCTGTGGCCAAAACAGGCCGCGACCGCGGTGCCGGCCGCCACGCCTGCACCAGCCCCCGTGGCGATTGCGCCGGTCCCGGTTAAGACGGTGGAGCCGCTTGAGTTAAAACTCCCGCTGCACCAGGCCGAAGTGGTAGAGCCGAAGGTAAAAGCGCCTGCTCCGGCGGCCGAACCTGTGGTCATTACCGCGATACCGAAAGATGCAATGGTAATGGAGGCAAACCAGGTCAAGGCCGGGTTAACGCGCTTCCTGAACGGTACCTGGCGCGCGTTTCTCGATGTGCAGGACCCGCTCACCGGCAAACCGCCATCGCTGCGCTATCAAATCCAGAACAACAAAGGTTTCGCCCGGGTCGTGCATGGCGACAATATTGTCTGCCGCGTGGACGTCTTCTCCGGATTACACAGCAACGGCGAGCTGTTGATCAAAACGCGCGGCAACGCACGTTGCACCGACGGCTCACGGTATCCGATGCCGGAAGTGACCTGTAAGGCGGGTGCCAGCGATGTGGCGGAATGCACCGCACGTTACGATGCCAACACCGTCGTTCCTTTGACGTTCAAGAAAGCAGGTGCCTGATCCTATGCTGGTTAATCTTTGCGACTATAAACAGAGCGTTACGCTGATTGCTAACAGCGGCGTACAGTTCCTCGATTTTGGCCTGACGCCGCAGGATACCGCGAGCAACGGGCGTTTCGTGCGTAAAACGGCAAATGGCCCGCTGCTGCGTCTGGATTTTGATCTGGTTAACGGCCGGTACACGCTGCCTGCCGCCGATGGCGGGCAGCCGGAAGTGGTCAAGCCTGAAAGCACTATTCCGCTGCACGACTCATTGACCGTGCTGGACGGCGTCTGGCTGCCGCTTCCTTTCCTGCGTTTTAATCCGCCGCGGACGTTTGTTGATGGCCCGGACAACTGGGCCCGCGTTCAGGTGCGAAAGCTTTCCACACCCGACGCGGCTGGCAACACGCACCGCGTCACCATCGCCCTCGACAGCCAGATTGCAGAGCATGCAACGTCCGCGCTGTCGCCGATTGAAAACGATATCCTGAACGGGACGCGTTTCGCACTCGCCTGGCGCGACAATGAAGTTGAGAGTTTCCTCGACCAGACCTGGATTGACGGCTGGCTGCGCGAAGCCTTCACGCAGTTTGCCGACGGAGTTGAAAAACGATCTGAACGCGAGCTGCATCAGGCCATGCGCAGCTTTGAGTATCAGGCACACTGGCTCAACCTGCTCTCCATGCTCGGTGAACAACTGACTGTGCCGGAAGTGAAGTTTGTTACCCACACCCTGAGCACCCCTGCTATTCCTGTCGATCTGATCCTTGACGTTGGTAACACCCACACCTGCGGCGTGATTATTGAAGATCATGGTGATGCCAATGACGGCCTGCGCCAGACGGCTGAACTCCAGGTGCGCTCTCTGAGCGAGCCGCAGTTCCTGAATGAGCCGCTGTTTACCAGCCGTCTCGAATTTTCCGAAGCGCGCTTTGGCAAACAACACTTCTCGGTGGAAAGCGGCCGTGAGGATGCGTTCGTCTGGCCATCTATTGTCCGAGTGGGTGATGAAGCGCGTAAGCTGGCGATGCAGCGTCTGGGCACTGAAGGCAACAGCGGGATCTCGAGCCCGCGTCGCTACCTGTGGGACGAAACGCCGGTCGTGCAGGACTGGCGCTTCAGCCAGATGAACAGCAAGACTCAACGCGAACCGCTGGCGACCGCGTTTCCGCTGATGAACCTGATGAACGACGACGGGGAACCGCTCTTCACGCTGCCGCAGGATGAGCGCCTGCCGGTCTTCTCTCCGCAGTACAGCCGCAGCACCCTGATGACGCACATGCTCTGTGAGCTGCTGGCGCAGGCGCTTGGCCAGATTAACAGCGTTGCCACGCGCCTGCGGCTCGGCTTCCCGGCCTCTCCACGCCAGCTGCGTACGCTGATCCTCACCCTGCCTTCGGCGATGCCGAAACAGGAGCGCGAGATCTTCCGTCGCCGCATGTTCGAAGCCATTGCCATCGTCTGGAAAGCGATGGGCTGGCATCCGCAGGATGAAGATTTTGCCAGCCGGAAGCAGCAGGAAAAAAGCGTGGTTCCGGTTCCTGAAATCCAGATGGAGTGGGACGAAGCCAGCTGCGGCCAGCTGGTGTGGCTGTATAACGAAGCCATTTCCCACTTCGGCGGCCAGACCGAAGCGTTTTTCGCCTCCCTCGCCCGTCCGGATCGCGCGCCTGAGCCGGGGCGTGCGCTGCGCGTTGCCTCTATCGATATCGGTGGCGGCACGACGGATATGGCCATCACACACTATCAGCTCGATGATGGCTCCGGTAATAACGTCAAAATTACCCCGCAGTTGCTGTTCCGCGAAGGGTTCAAGGTAGCCGGCGATGATACGCTGCTGGACGTGATCCAGCGCTACGTACTGCCCGCGCTGCAAACCCAGCTTCAGAAATCCGGCATAGCCGATGCCTCCCTGCTGATGGCGTCCCTGTTCGGCGACTCCGGGCGGATTGATACCCAGGCAGTATTGCGCCAGCAAACGGCGCTTCAGCTCTTTATGCCGATCGGTCACGCGATCCTGGCGGCGTGGGAATCGAGCGATATTGACGATCCGCTGGCCGGGCTGCACGCCACCTTTGGCGATCTGCTGACCCAAAAACCAACGCGTAACGTAATGAATTATCTCCAGCAGGCGATCGACCATGCGTTGCCTGCTGGCTCAGAGCACTTTGATCTGTTCAGCGTGCCGCTGCACGTCAATTTCCGGGAGATGCAGGACGCCATGCTGGCGGGGCAGTTCACGCTCGCCGCCCCGCTTCATGCGGTATGCGAAGCAATCTCTCACTACAGCTGCGATATTCTGCTGATCACGGGACGGCCGGGCTGCCTGCCGGGCGTTCAGGCCCTGATTCGCCACCTGCAACCGGTGCCCGTCAATCGTATCGTCTGGCTGGATAAATACCAGGTTCATGAATGGTATCCGTTCAGCCAGCAGGGACGGATCGGCAACCCGAAATCCACCGCCGCCGTGGGGGCGATGCTCTGTAGCCTGGCGCTGGATCTTCGTCTGCCGCGCTTTAACTTCAAAGCGGCCGATATTGGCGCGTACTCTACGGTGCGTTATCTGGGGGTGCTGGATAACACGATCAATACCCTGCGGGACGAGAACGTCTGGTATCACGACATCGACCTCGATAAACCCGGCGCGAAACTGGACGCCCGGCTGCACTTCCCGCTGCGTGGTAACGTTACGCTCGGCTTCCGGCAGCTGGCCAATGCCCGCTGGCCCGCCACGCCGCTTTACACCCTGAGCATCAACTCTGCCGAGCTGGCGAAAGCCATTGCGGGCGACGGCGTGCTGAACGTGCGCCTGAAGCTGCGTGGCGGCAACAGGCAGGAAGGCCCGGAATCGTTCGAGCTGAGCGACGCCTGGCTCCAGGACGGCACGCCCGTGCCGCCCGATGCCCTGACGTTTAAACTGAATACTCTGGCCGATCGCCGACATAGCGGCAGCCATTACTGGATCGACAGCGGGAGCGTATACCTCAAATGACCGGGACGACTGCCACCACCCAGGCCTTAATCGGGTGGATCAACGAGACGCGACAGCACGCCCCGATGCTGGATAACGACGCCGACGCCCTGCTTGCCCGCCTTAACGCAGCCCGCGCGCGCGAAGAGGCGCTCGATCGCGCCCTTGTCAGCCGGAGCAGCATTGGCTTATACGGCCACTCGCAGACGGCGAAAGCACACCTGCTGGCCTCTCTGTGCGGCAGCGGCGACGAACGGCTGAACGTCACGCCGGGTCAACGCACGTTCGATTATTTCTCGCATATCAATCCGGGACATGCGCCAACCAACATGGCCGTTCGTTTCAGCAGGTCGTCCGGCGAGATTGCCGATGAGGCGTTTCCGCTGCGCCTGAGCCTGGTGACGGAGGCCGAGTTGGTGCAGCTGTTTATCGCGCGCACCACGTTGGATCCGCAGATCCGCGCGGTGGATAAGTCCGTGATTGAAGCCCGGCTTGAAAAATGGCGTGCGCTGCGTCAACCGCAGAGCGTGCCGGGAATGACCGAACAGGAAGTGGCGACCATTGCCCGTTTCTGGCAGAGCAAGGTCCCGGCTGCTAAGCAGCAGATTGACGATGCCCTGTGGCATCAGTTTGCCCTGCTGATACCGTCGCTGGATCTCAGCACGCGCGCCAGCGTCTGGTCCCTGCTGTGGGGTGAGCAACAGGAGTTAACCCAGCAGTGGCTTAAACTCGCCCATGTGCTGCATCAAACCGGCCATGCCAGCGCGCTTGCCGCGCCGTTGAGTCTTCTGGTGGACAGCTTTGGCCTGCCGTGTGAAGGCTTCCTGATTCATGGGGCATTTACCGTACCAGAAGCGCAGGAAACCCTGCTTCACCCGATCAATAACGGCGAGCTGCTTAATGCCATTAGCCTGCCCGTCGATGTACTGGCATGTCTGACCCGCGAACTGGTGCTGCCCGTTGAGAGCTGCGCCCTCAATAACGTCGATATTATTGATATTCCGGCCATTACTGAGGAAAACACGCCGCTGATGACGCAGGCAAAATGCCAGTGGTTGCTGGAGCATTATCGTCAGCAAATTCAGCCGGATGTGCTCGTTATCTGCAACGCAACAGCGCACCACCAGCAGACGGCAAAAACGGCCAGGCTCCTGCAAAACTGGGTCAAAGAGACACAGCCGGTGGAAGAGTCCGCATTGCCGGGGCTGGTCTGGGCCATTACCCCTCATGATGCGCGGTTCACCACGAAGCAGAACCTTGACGAAGCGGTGCAGCAGTTGCTGGGCCAGCCGGGTCTGCGCTGGGGCACCCTCCAGGCGCTTGATTCCCACAGCATGCAGCGGGTGATCGAATGGCTGTCGCAGGCTACCCTGCGGTCCCAGCGCCAGAAGCGTCTTCAAACGCTTAAAAGCGTGTTGCAACAGTCGCTGTCGGCACTGATGCGCCCGTATATCGGCCCTCTTACCCGCGACCCAATAGCTGAGCGGGCTCAGGCCGAAAAAATGGTTCGAACGCTGCAAGGCAGCGCCGCTCGTCACGGTGAACTGCTTGAAGGGCTTCTGCCGCCGTTAAAAGCGTTTGAGACGCTGCTGACGGTTCACCAGCCTCGTGAGGAACAGGTCAACGGCCTGTTTAACGACGTTATCGATCTGTTTGCGGAAGAGGCGCAGGAAAATCCTGGCGTGTTGCAGACCAAGGACAAGGCGCGAATGGCCCATAGCGTGTGGGTTAACCATCTTCGTCAGTGGAGTCGCAACGACGCGGCGGCTGCCCGGCTGGGCCTGGACGCAGGCGTATTACAGCAGATTGCCGATGTGCTGATCGTCACCAGCTACCGGCTTAACCTGCCGCTGCAACTGCAACGCATTGTAGAAACCGATAAAAGTAGTGCCGCACAGCTGCACGCCGCGATAGGCAATTTCATCGGCTGGCTTGGATATGAACTGACTCCCGTCGCTGAACGGCCTGCAAGCCGGATCCGCAAAGGTCAGGCCATTTTTGTGACGCCGGTTGTGAGCAGCGCCTCACCCCGCCTCACCCGGTTGGGTGAGCAGCCTGTTCATGCTGCGACAGCTTACGTTTATGACTGGCTGGTTGCGCTCTACACCCGCGCCATTGAAAACGTGGATTATCAGTGTCCGTATGACGTTCAGCCTGCCGCGCGCAAAGCACTGTCTGCCCTGTTGTCTTAATCATTGCAGCCCGCTTAAGTGCGGGCTGCCCATTCATGCTCCGCTCAGAAAGTCAGACAAAGCCTGAGCCAACGCGGAGGGGTTTTCCCAGGACATTGAATGGCCCGCATCGGGAATAATTTTTACCGGAACGCCTTTTTGTTGCAGGCGATTAAAATCTTCATCAGGCAGAGACCTCTCACCAAAAATTAACCTTATCGGGCAGTTCAATGACAAGAACAGGTGTTCCCAGTCAGGTTTAATGCCCTCGACGAGGCTCGTTGCGCCGCGCCAGACGGCCCAGGGGGCATTGCTTTGAAGGCTTCCCGCCCACGCCGACGTTTCCGCCCGCAGCAGGTCATCATATCCCTGCTCCAGAAAATCTTGTTCGGTTTGGGCCGCAATAGATCGGCTGAACATCCCGCCACCTGCACGAAAATTGGGTTCAGACACGATCAGGCCCTTCACGCGCAACTTCAATAGCGTTGCCGTTTCGATCGCGATACTCCCGCCCATGCTATGACCATAGAGCCAGAGCCTATCCAGACCGAGATGGTTTAACAGTTCAACCACCACCTGTGCCTGTTCGCTTGTGCGATAACGGTAGTTGCCAGGTTTGTCACTGTAACCGCTACCGGGAAGATCGATCAGAATGGCTCTGCGCCCGCCGAAACGGGTATCACAGACAATACGAGGATATTCATACGACGATGCACAGCCCAACCCGTGGATAAACACAACCGGGTCACCGAATACGGGAAGATCTTGCCAGCGAACGGTACAGCCTGCTTGCTGTGAATAGAAACTGTTCATAAGCACTCCATGTATGATGACTGTATATTTATACAGGCTCAATTTATGGAATGCTATGTCTGGATGACAATTCTGGAAGCGTGCTTCAGAAAAGTGAGATCAACAGGGCAACAGGAAAGCTCATCGGCCAGGTGGAGCCCACCAGGAATGCGCTTAACAGGCGAATACGTTTTCGATCTTTAGACAGGAACCAGGTGATTAATGCACAGACAGAGGCCATGATTGCGTAAAACACCAACATCTTTTGATACAACGTCATTCTGTTTACCTGAGCCAAAAAATAACCGCACGCAATATGCGTCATATGTTGACACAGATCAAGTTTTTTCATTACATCATAACCACTTAAATACTAAGGATAATAACAACTGAGTATCTTGTGTAACAACGCCGGGTAAAGCAAAACGGTTATTATTGATAAGGTGCATATAAAATGCACTTTTTGACAAATCCATTCCCTCAGAAAGCAGTCTAATAAGAGCAGGCTTTCAAGGGAGGAAACATGCTACGCATTCCACAGAGTTGCATTCACACCCGTTCCACGCCTTTCTGGAACAAAGAAACGGCCCCCGCCGGCATTTTTAAACGCCACCTTGATACGGGTACGCGTCCGGGCGTTTACCCTCGCCTGTCGGTGATGCGCGGCGCAGTGCGTTATCTGGGCTATGCTGATGAATTTACGCCCGAACCTGACAGCGAACTCGTCATTGAGGCGGGTCATTTCGGCGTTTTCCCGCCAGAGAGATGGCATCACATTGAGCTGATGACCGACGACACCCTGTTCAATATTGAATTCTTTGTTGAACCTGAGGTGCTTAAGTCCCTTTAAGCGCCCGATATCATGAAGGAAACTATTATGTTACGTATTCCTGAAAACTTTGTTCACACCCGCTCTACCCCGTTCTGGAATAAAGAGACCGCCCCAAAAGCGCTTTTTACCCATCACAACACCAAAGCTGGCGTGTACGGGCGTTTGTCCGTTATGCAGGGTGCGGTGCGTTACTTTGGCTTTGCCGATGGCGATGCCATCGAACCCGATCTGGAAGTGGTGATTGAGGCCGGTTCTTTTGGCATCTCCCCTCCGCAAAAATGGCACCGCATTGAGCTATTAACCGACGATACTTACTTTAATATCGACTTTTTCGCGGATCCTGCCGTCACGCTCAGCGGGGCGGGTATCGGTAAAGTGGTCAACACGCATAAGGAGTAAGTTATGGGTAAGGCAACCTATACCGTGACCGTCACCAACAACAGCAACGGCGTGTCGGTAGATTATGAGACAGAGGCTCCCATGGAGCTGTTGATCCCGGATGTCGCGGCAGATGTCGTGAAGGATCTGGTGAATACCGTTCGCGCCTACGATACGGAAAATGAACACGACGTGTGTGGCTGGTAAGCACAATCGCCCGGCACTGTGCCGGGCATAAGTGTTTAGTGTTTGATCATGACATGTCGCACAACCGTGTAATCTTCAAGGCCGTAAATCGACATATCTTTGCCGTAACCGGATAACTTCATCCCGCCGTGAGGCATTTCACTCACCAGCATAAAATGGGTATTCACCCAGGTGCAGCCATACTGCAACCGTGCACTGAGCCGATGTGCGCGCCCGACGTCTTTTGTCCAGACGGACGAGGCCAGGCCGTATTGCGAATCGTTGGCCCAGGCCAGCACCTGCGCTTCATCCTCAAACGCCGTCACGCTGACTAACGGACCAAACACTTCTCGCTGGACGATCGCATCTTCCTGCTTTGCCCCGGCCAGCAGCGTTGGCTGGAAGTAATATCCGCCCCCCTCTGCTTTACTGCCGCCGGTGACGACGCGGATATGTTCAAGGGCTTTGGCTTCATCCACGGCAGCACAAACGCGGGAAAGATGCGCTGCGGAGCTGAGCGGACCAAGCTCCGTTGATGCATCGTCCGGTGCGCCCATTTTCAGGCTGGCAACGGCTGCGCCCAGCTTTTCAACCAGGGCGGGATAAATTCCTTCCTGGGCATAGATTCGACAGGCTGCGGTACAATCCTGACCGGCATTGTAGAAGCCAAACGTACGCACCCCCTCAACCACGGCATCCAAATCTGCATCGTCAAAGACAATGACCGGCGCTTTTCCACCCAACTCCATATGGGTACGTTTGATAGAAGATGCGGTATGACCAATGATATGTTCCCCGGTGGCGATAGAGCCGGTGAGGGAAACCATGCGCACTTTTTCGTGACCGGTCAGCGGATCCCCTACGGTCTTGCCGCGACCAAACAGCACGTTCAGCACGCCTGCCGGGAAGATATCTTTCGCCAGTTCTGCCAGCTTCAGCGCCGTCAACGGGGTGATTTCTGATGGTTTGATGACGACACAGTTTCCCGCTGCCAGCGCGGGGGCCAGCTTCCACGCCGCCATCATCAGAGGGTAGTTCCAGGGCGCGATAGAGGCGACAACGCCAACCGGATCGCGGCGAATCATCGAGGTATGTCCTTCCAGATATTCTCCGGCAGCCAGCCCATTCAGGCAGCGGGCGGCCCCGGCAAAGAAGCGAAACACATCAACCACGGCAGGAATTTCATCCCCCAGGGCACAATGGAGCGGCTTTCCGCAGTTAAGGGATTCCAGCTGCGCGAACGCGTCGGCGTTGGCTTCAATCACGTCAGCCAGCTTTAACAGACAGTCGGCGCGCGTTTTCGGCGTCGTTTGTCCCCACTCTGTGAACGCACGATCGGCAGCCTGGACGGCGGCGTCCACCTGTGCAGACGATGCTTCAGCAATCTCAAGCAGCACCTCACCCGTGGCAGGATTATAAACCGCCTGCTTCTCACCTTCGCCGGCCACCAGTTCACCATTAATCAGCAATTGATTTTGCATAGCACCGTCCTGTTAAAGTCGACATTATTTTCGCTGTCAGCACACGTTTGTCGGATCGATACGTGACAACGTCACGCTTTTAAGCCGTACCCCCATATTAAAGGTAGACCGCGCGCCCTGCCGCTTCAGGAATTTTCATCAAGGTGTGACTGGCGGCAGCATCATTTCGCGAATTAGCGCCGCCAGCTGGACGACAGCCTGTTCCTCCTGCTCGCTCCAACCCCAGGAGGTATTGAAACGGAAAAACGGCGTCCAGATGTCGGAGGTGGAAAACATCTTGCCGGGGGCAATGCTGATTTGATGGGTTAATGCCTTTTCACTTAACAGCCCCGCATCCAGCTGTTCAGGCAGCTCCAGCCATAAAAAGTATCCGCTGTCGTTATGATGGATTTTGACGCCGGCAGGCATATGGCGCAGAAGCGATTGCCAGGCCTGCTGTTTACGTTCAGCAAGCGTACGCCGCAGGCGACGGAGGTGGGCGTCGTAACGCTTGGTCGCCAGATAATCCACCAGCGCCAGCTGCATGGGAGAGCTGGTCGATAACGTACTCATTAGCTGCAACTGCTGAATACGGCGCGCATGTTTTCCCGCCGCCACCCAGCCAATGCGAAAACCGGCCACCAGACATTTGGAAAATGAGGAGCAGTGCAACGTCATGTCCTGCTTATCCCAGGCTTTTGCCGGAAGCGGCTTTTCGCGGCCAAAATAGAGTTCGCTGTAAACATCGTCTTCGATCAGCGTGACGTTGTGCCGGGTTAACAAGGCCACCAGCTGGGCTTTCTTCTCTGCGCTCAGCGTAAAGCCGAGCGGGTTCTGACTGTTAGTCATCAGCCAGCAGGCTTTTACCGGATAGTCGTTTAACGCCTGCTCAAGGGCATTGAGATCGATACCTTCCCGCACGTCAGTGGCAATCGACAGCGCTTTCAGCTTCAGACGTTCAAGCGCCTGGAGTGCGCCATAAAAACAGGGGTTTTCAACAATAACCCAGTCACCTGGTTCCGTGACGGCCTGTAAGCTGAGGTTGAGCGCCTCAAGCGCGCCCGCGGTGATCACAATTTCATCCGGGGAGATATTCATCCCCTGCTGAGCGTAGCGACGGGCAATGGCATGACGTAAGTCGACGTTACCCGGCGGCAGGTTTTCAATCACGCTCATGGCCGTGGCGGTTTTACTGACGTTAGCCAGCGAGCGGTTGAGTTGCTGAAGCGGAAAGAGGCGCGGATCGGGAAATGCTGAGGCAAAAGGGACAACGGAGGGGTCGCGGCTGGCCTGTAACACGTCGAAGATATAGGTGTTGATGTCTACCACTTCGTCGCGCATCACCTGCGCGGGCGGTGCAGGCTGGTGCGTGGTCGGGCGCGCGGCAACGTAGTATCCCGACTGCGGTCTGGCAACAATGCGCCCCTGACTTTCCAGCATCTGATACGCGTGGCCCACGGTCATAAAGCTCATGCCGCTGCTTGCCACCTGCTCTCGCAGGGAAGGCAGCTTATCGCCCGGCAACCATACGCCAAGCTCAATCTGCGAGATTATTTGTTGCGCCAGACGCTGGTATTTTTTCATCAGATTCTCCTTATTTCTGACAGTGTATATCAGCAGGAGAAAAAGAGAAGATTTTGCTAACTGTTATGGTAAATGCGGTGGCTTACTTACGGTATTCGGTAACGTGATTCTGAGCAGAATGCGCAGCGGCCAGGTGGTCGAGCGTGATCATCGGCGATTTGCAGAAAATGCATTTCGCGCCGAACGGGTTTTTATCAGACACGTCAAAAGCTGAGGTGCGGTACTGCGAACCATGACAGCATGGGCAGCGGAAATGGATATAAGAAGTCATAGGATTCTCCTGTAAACGTAAAAACGTAAATTACTCATGAGCCGATCAGGCATAAATGGTTCGATACAAAACGAATCGGAATGTAGATAAAGACCCAAGAGAGGCTGCGGAGAGGCACAACGTGATGAGAACTGCTTTATAAAACTACGTCAGATATTTATTTGGATTCAAAACCAGAAATCCATTAACGCATGTTGCTGGTGACAAAGCAAGCTGTTTAATGCGTAAAAATCATAAAAAGAATTTTTTTATTCAGGATTGTCTACAGCATCATTGATTATTCAAGAAACCGATTTCGAAGCACCAACACATAACCAATTGAAATATAAATGTTTTATATGACATTTTATGCCTACCTGGTTGGTTCACCAGAGGTATTAACTTTTCAGATTCACTCAGAAAAAGGGATCTACAGGATGGCAATTCCAGCATACCTCTGGCTAAAAGATGACGGCGGCGCGAGTATTAAGGGCTCTGTCGATGTTTTGAATCGTGAGGGAAGTATTGAAATTTTGAGTTTTGGGCACGGCCTGTATCTCCCTACCGACAACATGACCGGTAAGATCACAGGCACCCGTATTCATAGCCCACTTAATTTTGAAAAAGAGTTCGACAGCTCAAGCCCCTATTTGTACAAAGCAGTAGCAAAAGGACAAACCTTAAAAAGCGCTGAGTTTAAGTGGTATCATATCAATGATGCAGGCCAGGAGGTCGAATACTTCAACATGCTGCTGGAGAACGTGAAAGTTGTCTCTATCTGTCCACTCATGCATGATATAAAAAATCCCGCGACTGAAAAACATAACCATCTCGAAAGTATCGCACTTCGCTACGAAAAGATTACCTGGAAGCATTGCGACGGGAATATTCTTTTCTCTGATGAATGGAAAGACAGATGATTCGATGTACTTTTCATTTAAATGGGGGGCAACTTTCAACGCTGAGCTGTCCTGGCCTGGGCTTTTTCCCCGCATATTCAGGAAACGCAGGCCACAACAGAAACAACCCTGATGCCGTTGCAACGCCTGCGGTGGGGCCATTACCGCCCGGACTCTACTATATCGTTACACGTCCTCGAGGTGGGTTAGCTACCCACTGGCATGATGTTATCAAAGAGTTTGAAAGTGGATCGAACCGTGATTTTTGGTTTGCTCTTTATCGTCATGATAATCACATTGACGACACAACCTTTATCAACAGAGTTGAGCGGGGATCTTTTCGCCTACACCCTGCGGGACAGTCCGGTATTAGTAATGGATGCATCACATTACCAAACCATGCTCACTTCAGAATATTAATGCATGGACTACTGGCGTCCGGCACAATAAAAGTCGCTGCTGGATTAAATGCACTTGGCACCATACAGGTATATTGATGAATGCAAAGAAACATGCCCTGACGTGGGTGGTCGAAACATTGATGCTTTTCATTATTTATTCGCTGGTATGCTACATCATGCCGGATGTTTTGCTTTATCACCTCTACACCAGACATTTTGGATTTGTAACTGAACTTGAATGGAGTGAAAGCTACACATTATTACTTTTTATTTTTTCCTTTCTGCTTAACGCCGTATTGATCTACCTTTGGGCATTACGAAAGTGAGCGTTAACATGGGCGGTAATATTACCGCCCGATACAAGTTTCACATAGACGGTCAAGAAAACTGTTATAGATAAATAACATCTGTCTGTCTCTGCAACCCAGACCTGGCACAGCTTAAAATCGCATCGAATTTTTTGCACTGCGGAGTTTTGCATGTTTGGTCTAGATGCGTTTCATCTTGCGCGAATACAGTTCGCCTTTACCGTATCCTTTCATATTATATTTCCAGCAATCACCATCGGCCTGGCGAGCTATCTCGCCGTGCTGGAAGGGCTGTGGCTAAAAACCAAAAATCCCGTCTGGCGTTCGCTGTACCATTTCTGGTCGAAGATCTTCGCCGTCAACTTTGGCATAGGCGTGGTCTCCGGCTTGGTGATGGCTTATCAGTTTGGCACCAACTGGAGCGGGTTTTCGCAGTTCGCGGGCAGTATTACCGGCCCCCTGCTGACCTATGAAGTGCTCACCGCGTTCTTCCTGGAGGCAGGTTTCCTCGGGGTGATGTTATTTGGCTGGAATAAGGTCGGGCCGGGGCTGCACTTCTTTTCAACCTGCATGGTCGCGTTGGGAACCATCATTTCTACGTTCTGGATCCTCTCATCAAACAGCTGGATGCAGACACCGCAAGGTTATGAAATCGTAAACGGTCAGGTGGTTCCTGTGGACTGGTTTGCCGTGGTGTTTAACCCCTCCTTCCCTTATCGCCTTCTGCACATGTCGATAGCGGCTTTCCTCAGCAGCGCGCTGTTTGTCGGTGCCTCTGCGGCGTGGCATTTGCTGCGCGGCAACAACACGCCCGCCATTCGCACCATGTTCTCCATGGCGTTGTGGATGACGTTGATCGTCGCCCCTGTCCAGGCGCTGGTGGGCGATATGCACGGGCTGAACACGTTAAAACACCAGCCCGCGAAAATAGCCGCTATAGAAGGCCACTGGGAGAACCCGCCGGGTGAGCCTACGCCGCTGCTGCTGTTTGGCTGGCCGGATATGGAGCAGGAACGGACCCGTTTTGGACTGGCGATACCCGCGTTGGGCAGCCTGATCCTGACCCACAGCCTTGATAAACAGGTTCCGGCATTGAAGGCGTTTCCGAAAGAAGATCGTCCGAACGCCACAATTGTTTTCTGGTCTTTCCGCATTATGGCCGGTTTAGGGATGTTGATGCTGCTTTTGGGCGTGGCGGCACTGTGGCTGCGTTACAAACACCGCCTCTATACCTCGCGTCCCTTCCTGTGGTTTGCTCAGCTGATGGGGCCGTCCGGGCTGATCGCCATCCTCGCCGGATGGGTAACTACGGAGGTCGGCCGCCAGCCCTGGGTCGTCTATGGGCTACAGCGCACAAAAGATGCGGTTTCCGCGCATGGCGATCTGCACATGAGCATTAGCTTGCTGGCTTTCTTCGTGGTTTATACCGCGGTGTTTGGCGTGGGCTACAGCTATATGGTGCGTCTGATTAAAAAAGGGCCGCAGCCCCATGGATCCTTTGCGACCGAATCCGACGGCCGCCCTGCTCGTCCGCTTTCTGCCGTCACCACTGAATGTAAGGAGTAACCGTAATGGGTATCGATCTTTCCATTATCTGGTTCGTTATTATCGTTTTCGCCACCTTGATGTATATCGTAATGGATGGTTTTGACCTGGGGATAGGCATCCTGTTTCCGGCAACGCCGGATGCAGACGATCGCGATGTGATGGTCAACAGCGTGGCCCCGGTCTGGGACGGAAACGAAACCTGGCTGGTGCTTGGCGGTGCGGCTCTGTTTGGTGCCTTTCCTCTCGCTTATGCGGTCATCATTGACGCGCTCACCATCCCCCTGACCATAATGCTGATCGGGCTTATATTTCGCGGAGTTGCCTTTGAATTTCGCTTCAAGGCGACTCCGGCGCACCGCCCGTTCTGGGATAAGGCCTTTATTGGCGGGTCGATTGTGGCGACGTTCAGCCAGGGCGTTACCGTCGGCGCGGTGATCCATGGATTCAGCGTCACCGGTCGCGCTTACAGCGGCGGTCCATTTGACTGGTTTACCGCGTTTACTCTTTTTTGCGGTGCGGCCCTGGTGGTGGCTTACGCGCTGTTAGGATCAACGTGGCTGGTCATGAAAAGCGAAAATGCCCTGCAACGGCGGATGCGTCAGGTATCGAAGGTACTCCTGCTTCTCCTTCTGGGGTGCATTGCAGCAATCAGTATCTGGACGCCTCTGGCGCAACCGGCCATTGCCGCACGCTGGTTTACGCTGCCGAACCTGTTTTACCTGCTGCCCGTCCCTGCGCTGGTTGTGATCCTGAGCCTGTGTCAGTGGCGCTGCCTGAATAATCCGGCGAGCCATACCCTGCCGTTTATCATGACCTTAGGACTGGTATTCCTTGGTTTTAGTGGGCTTGGGATCAGCATCTGGCCACACATCATCCCACCGGACATTACCCTCTGGGAGGCCGCCGCCCCACCCCAAAGCCAGGGCTTTATGTTGGTGGGTGCACTGTTGATCATTCCCGTCATTCTGGTCTACACCTTCTGGAGTTATTACGTTTTTCGCGGAAAAGTACAGCATGGGGAGGGTTATCACTGATGCAACAACCTGTATGGAAACGTTTGATGTGGCTTGCCATCATCTGGGGCGGCAGCGTACTGGCGCTGGCCTGCGTCAGTATGCTCTTCAAAATGCTGATGGCAGCGGCTGGATTTAAATCTCATTAAGTATCTCACCGGGTGCGCCGCCGCCCGGTCCTTTCTCGCACTTTCAGATAAACCCCATTAACACCCAGGAGGGTATCGTTACACTGAAAAAATATTTACAGCATTGATAGTTTGAGAAGAAAAATGAAAAAGCTCGCGGCAGTAAGTTTAATCAGCCTCGCACTGGCTGGATGCGTTAACCCTGGCAAAGCCTCCGTTCAGACCGAACAGCTAGAGAACCACCGCTTCGTGCTGGAAAACGTTGATGGCAAAGCGGTGAAAGTCGGTAAAACGCAGCCTGAAATTCGCTTCAGTGCGCAGCCTAATATCAGCCTGATTAACAACATTGTCGTCTCCGGCACGATGTGCAACGGCTTCAACGGACAGGGGAAATTGTCCGAAGGAGAATTGACCGTCAAAACGCTGGCCATGACGCGGAAACTCTGCACCGAGCCGCAGCTTAATGCACTGGATCAGACCATCGCCGATATGCTAAGCAAAGGCGCACAGGTAGACCTGACCGAAGACCAGTTAACGCTGGCAACAGCCGATAAGTCATTAATGTTTAAGCGAGTAGAATAACTCAGTAGCTTCCGCACGACCCTACGGCTAGCGACTGCTCACTACAGCGTTTGCCGTTAGGCAATGCGCACATGCCGATGGCGGAGCCGTCGAGCTGGCGGGCAACGGAAAGTGACCCTCCAATCATTGCGCAGTTAGCTTGTCCAGAGCTGGACATAGCCGCTCTCATACCTGGCGTAACGTGTGCTGCTGTCGCCTGCTGTACAGGTTCATTGCTGCATGCCGATAACAGTAACGCGGCACATCCTACCCAAAATGCTGAACGCATACCTTTCTCCCCATAATTAAAGCGAAACCTAAGCATAATAGGCATCACGCGCCGCATCGTCGAGAGCGGATGTGCGTATTTATGCGCTCTGGTAACAATTTCTCGCAATTTTTTAACGCAACTAGCCATCCAGTCATTGATACAGCGCATACCGAGGACACAAAAGCGAAAATCGCAAACCCTGAGCTTTGCTAAAATACACAGATAATATTCAGGGTCTGTCGTCGTTTTACAGGCCCCTCTTTTTGCGCAATGTAAGGGTGTTGTCCTATGCAAACTATTGACGGCAATGGTGCAGTCGCGTCGGTTGCGTTTCGTACCAGCGAAGTTATCGCCATCTACCCAATTACTCCAAGCTCAACAATGGCTGAACAGGCAGACGCCTGGGCCGGGAATGGCCTAAAAAACGTCTGGGGCGACGTCCCGCGCGTCGTTGAGATGCAGTCCGAAGCCGGCGCCATTGCCACCGTGCACGGTGCGTTGCAGACCGGTGCCCTGTCGACTTCGTTTACGTCGTCACAGGGTCTTCTGCTGATGATCCCCACGCTTTACAAGCTGGCAGGACAGTTAACGCCGTTTGTCCTGCACGTTGCCGCGCGCACCGTGGCCACTCACGCGCTCTCTATTTTTGGCGATCACTCGGACGTGATGGCCGTACGTCAGACCGGCTGCGCTATGCTCTGCGCCGGTAGCGTGCAGGAGGCACAGGACTTCGCGCTGATATCGCATATTGCCACGCTGAAAAGCCGCGTGCCGTTTATTCATTTCTTCGATGGTTTCCGCACGTCACACGAGATCAATAAAATCGTTCCGCTGCCGGACGACACTATTCTGAACCTGCTGCCGCAGGCTGACATTGATGCTCATCGCGCGCGTGCCCTCAATCCGGAACACCCGGTGATTAGGGGAACGTCGGCAAACCCGGACACCTATTTCCAGTCGCGCGAAGCGACAAACCCGTGGTACAACGCTGTATACGATCATGTCGAACAGGCGATGAACGATTTTGCCGCTGCGACGGGTCGCGCGTATAAGCCGTTTGAATATTACGGCCATCCGCAGGCCGAGCGCGTGATCGTCCTGATGGGTTCAGCCATCGGCACCTGTGAAGAGGTGGTCGATGAATTGCTGACGCGTGGGGAAAAAGTGGGCGTCCTCAAAGTGCGCCTCTATCGTCCATTCTCAGCGAAACACCTGCTCGCAGCCCTGCCGGAAAGCGCGCGTGCCGTGGCGGTACTTGACCGCACCAAAGAGCCTGGCGCACAGGCTGAACCGCTCTATCTTGATGTGATGACGGCGCTGGCTGAGGCGTTCAATGCTGGCGAACGCGAAACGCTGCCGCGCGTCATTGGCGGGCGTTATGGTTTATCCTCCAAAGAGTTCGGGCCAGAATGCGTCCTGGCCGTATTCACTGAACTGCGCGAGGCAAAACCGAAACCGCGCTTTACGGTCGGCATTTATGATGACGTGACTAACCTTTCTCTCCCGCTGCCGGAAAACACCCTGCCCTCGAATGCGAAACTGGAAGCGCTGTTCTACGGCCTGGGCAGCGACGGCAGCGTCTCGGCGACCAAAAACAACATCAAAATTATCGGTAACTCCACGCCGTGGTATGCGCAAGGGTATTTCGTCTATGACTCCAAAAAAGCGGGCGGGCTGACCGTCTCCCACCTGCGCGTTAGCGAACACCCAATCCGCTCGGCGTACCTTATTTCTCAGGCAGATTTTGTTGGCTGTCACCAGCTCCAGTTCATTGATAAATACCAGATGGCCGAGCGCCTGAAGCCCGGCGGTATTTTCCTGATCAACACCCCGTACAGCGCTGATGAGGTCTGGGCGCGCCTGCCCCAGGAAGTCCAGGCAGTACTGAACCAGAAACAGGCGCGCCTGTATGTCATTAACGCCGCGAAGATTGCCCGCGAGTGCGGCCTGGCAGCGCGAATCAATACGGTCATGCAGATGGCGTTCTTCCACCTGACCAACATTCTGCCGGGCGACAGCGCGCTGATGGAACTTCAGGGGGCGATTGCCAAAAGCTACAGCAGCAAAGGTCAGGAGCTGGTTGAACGCAACTGGCAGGCGCTGGCGCTGGCGCGCGAGTCGCTGTTCGAAGTGCCGTTGCAGCCGGTCAATGCCGGCAGCCCGAACCGACCGCCAGTGGTGTCTGACGCCGCACCGGATTTTGTCAAAACCGTAACGGCGGCGATGCTTGCCGGACTGGGCGACACCCTGCCCGTCTCTGCACTTCCACCTGACGGCACCTGGCCGATGGGCACGACCCGCTGGGAAAAACGCAATATTGCCGAAGCGATCCCCATCTGGAAAGAAGAGCTGTGCACCCAGTGCAACCACTGCGTGGCGGCCTGTCCGCACTCGGCCATTCGCGCCAAGGTGGTATCGCCGGAAGCGATGGCTGACGCGCCGGAGAGCCTGCACTCGCTGGATGTAAAATCCCGCGATATGCGTGGCCAGAAATATGTTCTTCAGGTGGCGCCAGAAGACTGCACCGGCTGTAACCTGTGCGTTGAGGTGTGCCCGGCGAAAGATCGTCAGGATCCGACAATCAAAGCCATCAATATGATGTCGCGTCTGGACCATGTTGAAGAAGAGAAAGTGAATTATGATTTCTTCCTCGACCTGCCTGAAATCGACCGCAACAAGCTGGAACGCATTGACATTCGTACCTCACAGCTCATTACGCCGCTTTTCGAGTACTCCGGGGCGTGTTCTGGCTGCGGTGAAACGCCGTACATTAAACTGCTTACCCAGCTTTACGGCGACCGAATGCTGATTGCCAACGCGACTGGCTGCTCGTCAATTTATGGGGGAAACCTGCCGTCAACGCCGTATACCACCGACGCGAACGGCCGCGGTCCGGCGTGGGCAAACTCGCTTTTCGAGGATAACGCAGAATTTGGTCTGGGCTTCCGTCTGACGGTCGACCAGCACCGTGCCCGCGTAATGCGTCTGCTGGAAGAGTTTGCCGATAAAATCCCGGCAGAGCTGAATGACGCGCTGCATGCGGAGGCCACGCCTGACGTTCGTCGCGCGCAGGTTGCTGAACTGCGCATTGCGCTTCAGGGTATTGAAGGGGCTGAACAACTGCTGACCGATGCCGACGCGCTGGTAGAAAAATCGATCTGGCTCATCGGCGGTGACGGATGGGCCTACGATATTGGATTCGGTGGACTCGATCACGTGCTGAGCCTGACCGAAAACGTCAATATTCTGGTTCTTGATACCCAGTGCTATTCCAACACCGGTGGACAGGCCTCGAAAGCGACGCCGTTGGGGGCGGTCACGAAATTTGGTGAGCATGGCAAACGCAAGGCGCGTAAGGATCTCGGCGTCAGCATGATGATGTATGGCCATGTCTACGTCGCGCAGATTTCGCTGGGCGCACAGCTCAACCAGACGGTAAAAGCCATTCAGGAAGCGGAAGCTTATCCTGGCCCGTCGCTGATCATCGCCTACAGCCCGTGCGAGGAACATGGCTACGATCTGGCGCTTAGCCACGACCAGATGCGTCAGCTTACCGCAACCGGATTCTGGCCGCTGTACCGCTTCGATCCGCGCCGTGCCGATGAAGGGAAATTGCCGCTGGCGCTGGATTCGCGTCCACCGTCAGACGCCCTCGCCGAGACCCTGCTTCAGGAGCAACGTTTCCGCAGGCTGAACGCTCAGCAGCCAGAAGTAGCAGAGCAGCTCTGGAAGGATGCGGCAGCGGATCTTCAGAAGCGGTATGACTTCCTGGCACAACTAGCGGGGAAAGCGGAAAAATCCACCAGCGAATAACCTTTATGCCCGGCTTGTCCGGGCATTTTTTTGCCATAAAAAAAGCCCGATGCATGCGCACCGGGCGAATCCAAAGATCGGTGAAAATTGCCTCAATCTTCTGAACAATATTCACGGCAATTATGGATGAAAAAATCTTAAAGGCATATAACGCCGGGAAGATTACCTTGTTTACTACGCAATTAATAATTTTTATTTTGTATCTGTCACCGTGATTTATTCACGACATCAATCGTCATTTCAGCCGCATTATTTGGTTGAGATTTTACTTAACCCGTAACAATTATATTTTATTCATCCGCCATCAGAGTGATTTAGCATGGGACACCTTTCCAGTCCGGAAAGTTCACCAAGTAATAAAAAAACAACCGCAAAGGAATAATCCAAATGCAAAGAAAAGTACTGGCACTGATGATCCCCGCTTTGTTAATGGCTGGAACCGCTCACGCAGCTGAAATTTATAATAAAGACGGCAATAAACTGGATCTGTATGGCAAAGTCGATGGTCTGCATTATTTCTCTGACGACGCGTCGAAAGATGGCGACCAAACCTATATGCGTCTGGGTTTTAAAGGCGAAACCCAAATCAACGACATGATGACCGGCTACGCGCAGTGGGAATACAACATTCAGGCAAACAACACCGAAGGTTCTGACAAACAGTCATGGACGCGTCTGGCCTTCGCGGGTGTGAAGGTGGGCGACTATGGCTCCTTCGATTACGGCCGTAACTATGGCGTACTGTACGACGTAGAAGGCTGGACCGATATGCTGCCTGAATTTGGTGGCGATTCTTACACTTATGCCGACAACTTTATGACCGGTCGTGCCAATGGCGTTGCAACCTACCGTAACACCGACTTCTTTGGTCTGGTGCAGGGCCTGAACGTTGCGGTGCAGTATCAGGGTAATAATGAAGGTAACAACTGCGACGAGGATTTCTGCTCTACCAACGAAGGAACCAACAACGGCCGTGACACTCGCCATGAAAACGGTGATGGTTACGGTATCTCCGCCACCTATGATTTCGGCATGGGCTTCAGTGCGGGCGCCGCATACGCCTCTTCTGACCGTACCAACGATCAGGTAAATTACACCACTGCGGGCGGCGACACTGCGGATGCATGGACCGCAGGTCTGAAATACGATGCCAACAATATCTACCTGGCGGCAATGTATTCCGAAACCCGTAATATGACGCCGTACGGTGACAATGCAGATGCGGTAGCAAATAAAACGCAGAACGTAGAAGTCACTGCGCAATATCAGTTTGACTTTGGCCTGCGTCCGGCTATTTCGTATTTACAATCCAAAGGCAAAGATCTGGGCAATGGCCAGGACGATAAAGACCTGGTGAAATATGCTGACGTAGGTGCTACCTACTATTTCAACAAAAATATGTCTACCTATGTTGATTATAAAATCAACCTGCTGGATGAAGATGATTCATTCTACAAAAACAACGGCATTGGTACTGATGACGTTGTCGCATTGGGCCTGGTTTATCAGTTCTAATGGTATCAGCCCGCAGAAATCTGCGGGCTAACGTTTAATGATGTTTCGATGCTTCTTTACGGAATGAGAGATAACCAACCACCCCGCTGTCACCATCCATGGGATGATTTACCCCATCCATCACCGCCACTTCCGGGAAGTCGAATGGCGTGACATTTTCGAGGCAGGCGACATTGACACCGTATTCGTTGGGATTGGAGCGTCGTTGATGGAACGTGTAAATACCGCAGACCGAGCAGAAGAAATGGCGCGCAGTGCCGGTGTTGAAGCGGTACTCAGTGAGCCTGTCTTCCCCCTGTATCACCTTAATGCCCGTCAACGGCGCAGATACGACTACCGCCCCACGCATACGACAAAATGAGCAGCTACAGCGGCGTGCGGTATTCAGGCCGTCTGTCAGCTCAACGGTAAACTGTACCGCCCCACAATGGCACTGTGCTTGCCGAATTTCAGCCATCGCTTAACCCCCTTTTCTCACTAACTCAGCTGCTTTTAAAAAGACTTCATCTTCGACACCATCCCCCTTCTGCCTGCCGAGCCTGACCAGCTCATCGATAATACTTTGGCGGTTGATGATCTTCTGTGATGAAACCAGCCCAATAACGGCGGCACCAATCGCCAGCCCAACTAATCCTGTCTGTTCGTCTTTATTCTTCATGGTATCGTAGATAATGGAAAGCTAAGAGGTGCTGTACATTTTGTTAAAACCGCCTTCGTGAAGGCGGCTTGTCATCACTCTGGATCTTTATCACCCGATTCAGGCGCTGAGCCAGGATCGTCTTTGGACTTACTTCCATCCTTCTCCGGATTATCCGGGATGGGGTTAAAATCAGGATGGTCACCATTAACTGGTCGGTCAGTCATTTTCACCTCCGTTTTATTACTGCGTAAGCTTTAAGTGTAGACAACCCATTCGCCTTGTGGGACTCAATTGTAAAACGTGCTGGCATTCGTCGCTGCAATCCGTACCATACACGGCACACTTTCGCATGCTGGTTTTTACCGGCAGCCGCAAACCCGTCTTTTATTGCTAACCAGATGGGGCACGATAATGCGCAGATGGTGTATGAAATCTATGCTACATGCAGAGAAGAGATGAACAGCGAACAGGTGGAAAAGCGGGATACGAAGCTGACGCTTTGAAATCGTTTTCCTCGCCTTGTGCCCCATTTGAGATCTGAGTAACAAATAAATGCAAGAAAATCAAGAAATTAACAAGAAAGAACAGTACAACCTGAATAAACTGCAAAAGCGACTGCGCCGCAACGTGGGCGAAGCCATTGCAGACTTCAACATGATTGAAGAAGGCGATCGCATCATGGTCTGCCTGTCGGGCGGTAAAGACAGCTATACCATGCTGGAGATCCTGCGTAATCTTCAGCAAAGCGCACCGGTGAATTTTTCCCTGGTCGCGGTTAACCTCGATCAGAAACAGCCGGGCTTCCCGGAGCATATTCTCCCCGAGTATCTGGAGAACCTGGGCGTTGAGTACAAAATCGTAGAAGAGAATACCTACGGAATCGTTAAAGAGAAGATCCCAGAAGGCAAAACAACCTGCTCGCTCTGCTCACGTTTGCGTCGCGGCATTTTGTACCGCACCGCAACAGAACTGGGTGCTACAAAAATTGCGCTTGGTCATCACCGGGACGACATTCTGCAAACGCTGTTTCTGAACATGTTCTACGGCGGAAAAATGAAGGGCATGCCGCCGAAGCTGATGAGCGATGACGGCAAACACATTGTGATCCGCCCACTCGCCTACTGCCGCGAGAAAGACATTGAGCGTTTCTCTCAGGCTAAAGCCTTCCCTATCATTCCATGCAATCTGTGTGGCTCACAGCCGAACCTGCAACGTCAGGTCATTGGCGACATGCTTCGTGACTGGGATAAACGCTATCCGGGCCGTATCGAAACCATGTTTAGCGCGATGCAGAACGTGGTGCCTTCGCACCTGGCCGACGTTGAGCTGTTCGATTTCAAAGGCATTAATCACGGTTCAGAAGTAGTGAATGGCGGGGACCTGGCCTTTGACCGCGAAGATATCCCGATGCAGCCTGCCGGCTGGCAGCCGGAGGAAGAAGAGGCACAGTTCGATGAACTGCGCCTGAACGTGGTGGAAGTGAAATAACCTGACAGCGTCTCAGACACTGCTTCTGAGACGCTTTTTTCCTTACTTCAGCAGCCGAACGCGGCAGGTTTTCCCTTTAATCTTCCCGCCCTGCAACTGTTTCCAGGCCTTGTGGGCAACCGACTGGCGAACCGCGACGTAGACATGTGCAGGATGAACCGTGATCTTGCCAATATCTGCCCCGTCGAGACCGATATCTCCTGTTAACGCCCCCAGAACGTCACCGGGTCGCATTTTGGCTTTTTTACCGCCGTCGATGCAAAGCGTGGCCATTTCCGCCGCCAGTGGAGCAACGCTGGTGTTCACCGGGGCATTTACCCAGTTGAGTTTAAGTTGCAGCATTTCCGCAAGAATATTGGCGCGCTGCGCCTCTTCAGGGGCGCAGAAGCTGATAGCGAGACCGCTGTTACCCGCACGCGCGGTACGTCCGATGCGGTGGACATGCACTTCCGGATCCCATGCCAGTTCGAAATTCACCACCAGCTCAAGCGATTTGATATCAAGGCCACGGGCTGCCACATCCGTTGCAACCAGCACGCGAGCGCTGCCGTTTGCGAAACGCACCAGCGTTTGATCGCGATCGCGCTGCTCCAGATCGCCATGCAGCGATAACGCACTCTGCCCGGCATCGTTCAGGGCATCGCACACCGCCTGACAGTCTTTTTTGGTATTACAGAACACTACGCAGGACGCCGGCTGGTGCTGGCTCAACAATTTTTGCAGCAGTGGAATTTTGCCCTGTTGAGAGGTTTCAAAGAACTGCTGCTCTATCGCCGGCAAGGCATCGACAGTATCGATTTCAATGGTCAGCGGATTTTTCTGCACACGCCCGCTGATCGCCGCAATGGCCTCAGGCCAGGTGGCAGAAAAGAGCAGCGTCTGACGTGTGGCCGGGGCAAAGCGGATCACTTCGTCAATCGCATCGCTGAAGCCCATATCCAGCATGCGGTCAGCTTCGTCCATGACCAGCGTTTGCAGTGCATCGAGTGACACGGTGCCTTTTTGCAGATGATCGAGCAGACGGCCCGGCGTCGCCACAATGATATGCGGCGCATGCTGAAGAGAATCACGCTGCGCACCGAACGGTTGCCCGCCGCAGAGCGTTAAAATTTTAGTGTTTGGCAAAAAACGCGCCAGGCGACGCAGCTCACCCGCGACCTGGTCGGCCAGCTCACGCGTCGGGCAGAGTATCAAGGACTGGGTCTGAAACAGGGTTGCATCAATGTGCTGCAACAGGCCGAGTCCGAAGGCAGCCGTTTTTCCACTGCCGGTTTTCGCCTGCACGCGCACGTCACGGCCTTCGAGGATAGCCGGCAGGGCGGCGGCCTGGACGGGGGTCATAGTGAGGTAGCCCAACTCATTCAGATTAGTCAGTTGGGCTTCAGGCAGAACATTCAGCGTGGAAAAAGCGGTCACAATATACTCTCGTGGTAATGATTGCAGTCAGATGGCGCGTATCCTCGCAGATCTCCGCTAACGATGCGACAATTTAATCGGTTCTTCGTCCGGTGGCGGATCCGGCATCGGCTGCGGACGTGGGATGGGATCGGGTATCGGGGTCGGATCGGTGGGCACCGGATCGGACTGCCAGGTGGTCAGGCGTTGCAGGGCAAGTAGCATACTCATCTTTTCCTCCAGATTTGGGTGCTGACCCCTAAAGGGTAGACGCAGATAAACAGGAGGCAAAAAAAAGCCGACTATAAAGTCGGCGTCGTACGAATCAATTGTGCTATGCAGTAATTCAAAAAAAGGAAGTAAGACAATATGGAGCGCAACGCCCATCGCTTGACGTTGCATTCACCTGCGGGAGTAATATTGCACCTAACATGGTCGGAGTTTATTGACTTCGCTCAATTAAAATGTCGTTTTGAAGCAGCCGCAGCATCATAAAAACGTAAATTTACAGCCATTTACTGCGATGCAACCACCATGCAACACCCCCAATCAAAACCACTAACATGACGCAAAACGTGGTAAAGCCATAGTGGTATTCCCCGCCGGGTATCCCCCCCAGATTGACGCCAAAAAGCCCGGTTAAGAACGTACTCGGTAAAAAGACCATCGCCATCAGCGACATGGTGTACGTTCTCCTGGCTAAGGATTCCTGCATCACCTGCGCTATCTCATCCGCCATGACCGCCGTTCTGGCGATACATGAATCGATCTCGTCCAGACCACGGCCAAGCCGGTCGGCAATATCCTGCATTCTGCGACGCTGATCGTCGTTCATCCAGGTCATGCGTTCGCTGGCCAGTCGCGCATATACGTCACGCTGCGGGGTCATATAGCGGCGCATCACGATGAGCTGTTTACGCAGCAACGCCAGAAAACCACGCGGAGGAATTTGCTGATCGAGCAGGTTATCTTCCAGATCGATGATTTTATCGTGGAGTTCTTCAATAAACTCGCTGGCATGATCGGTTAGCGCATCACATACATCCACCAGCCAGCTTCCGCAATCCGTAGGCCCCGTGCCCTCTTTCAGATCGTTAATGACGTCATCAAGCGCCAGCACTTTACGCTGCCGGGTAGAAACAATCAGTTGTTCATTCATGTAAACACGCATTGCCACCAGCTGATCCGGACGTTCATCCGTACTGCCATTTATGCAACGCAGCGTGATTAACGTCCCCTCACCCATCCGGCTGACGCGGGGTCGGAGACTTTCGCCCGCCAGCGCATCCCGGACATTGTTGGGCAATAGCGGCGTGGACGCGAGCCACTCGGCGCTGTCCGGATGCGTGTAGTTAAGGTGCAGCCAGCACGGATGTTCGCTGTCGATTTGATCCTGATCTTCAAGCGGCCTTGCGCCCCCGCGTCCATCAAATACCCATGCAAAAACCGCGTCAGGTACGTTAACTTCAGACCCTTTAATGCTCTCCACTGCGCCTCCACCGTTTTATCTCTTCCGGTGTCAGTCTAGCTTTCGTCGAGGGTTAAGCAATAATTATGTGAGGCATCGTCCTGAATACGCTCAGGAATTCACCGCCCACTCGCGGCGTGTTAACGCATTGTCAGTCTCGTACGCATTTTCCAGACGGAAATTGCGTGTTCGCGCCTGTAACTCAATCACCTGATTGCGCAGCACATCTGACGAACCACTAAGTTCTTCAACCATCGACACGTTGCTTTGCGTTACGCGTTCCAGCTCCGACAATGCCTGCGTAATTTGTGATATGCCTTTTTCCTGTTCTGACGTTGAGGCGGAAATTTCATCCATCAGTCGGCTCACGTTACCAGAACCGGTAACAATGTCGTGCATGTTTTTTTCGGCCTCAGAGACCACGTTCACGCCCTGCGTCACGTTATGGCTGGTAACTTCAATCAGTGATTTAATATTTTTTGCCGCCTCGGCGCTACGATGCGCCAGGCTTCTGACCTCACCGGCCACCACAGAGAATCCTTTACCATGGTCGCCCGCTCTTGCCGCTTCAACGGCGGCATTTAGCGCCAGAATATTGGTCTGGAAAGCGATCCCGTCAATCAGGGATATAATCTCCGTCATTTGCTGGGCGCAGTCGGTAATTGATTGCATATTGTTTGAGACCTGACCCATTAACTCTCCGCCTTTACGCGCCTGCAACGTCGCGATATTCGCCTGCTCGCTGGCTAAACGGGTATTGTCGGCATTATTTTTTGTACTTGCAGCCATCTGTTCCATGCTGGCAGCCGTTTCCACCAGCGAGGCAGATTGCTGTTCTGTTTTGACCGAAAGCTGCGCGCTGCGTGAAGAGAGCTGATCTGAAAGCGTCATCGCGGTTTGCGCGGAGGCGCGGATCTCACGGACCAGCGTTGCAATGTTGCTGGACAGGCTATTAATGCCCGGGATCAGACGTCCCGCACAGTTGTTGCCAAATTCAGGTATCGACACGCCGAGATTACCTGACGTCACTTCTTCAATACTTTTTTTCACAGTATTGATCGGCGTCACAAGATATTTTGTCATATACGCCCAGAGTAAAATCAAGGCGATGCATTGTACGATAACGACTGCAATAAAAAGCGAAAAACTCCCTGAAAATAGCGCTATAACTCCATCACTTACCAAAAATACACATAAAAGGAAATAGACAATGAAGGTTCTGACACTAATATTTCTTAGCATAGTTTTTCCTACAGCTTTATATTTTGGTGGGCACTTAGGGTTATAGCATTGCCACAGAAATTTGTCCTCACGTTCGTCGCTGGTTTGTTGTTTTGCAGTTTGATTTGCGCAGTTTCACTTAAGACAGAGAAAAAGCATTCTATGCGGTAAATATTCGGTTTATAGTCTGGTTACCGCTCCCCTTAAATATTAGCATTTACCTATTTTAGGATGAGTACCGTTGGGCAACAGTGTTTAGTCATGCTTAATAAGTTAACGTAGTTAATATATATTAACTACGTTTCAGTGACTTCTCCCCCGAGGGTGGCTTACGTTCAGGCCAGACAGTCAACGGCATGGAAAAAATAGTCCTCTGTCATGAGGACATTCTCTTTCGCACTTTGATGTTCGCGACGTATATACCAGCCTGTTTCAGGCGCCATGCTTAAATGGTATATCCTCTCCCCCGCTATACTGCCGGGGGCTTTAATGCACATTGTCATACACCCCTTCTCGGCTCCCCTGATTACCTGTTCTGGTATAATCGTGACGCTGCGGTCTCCATTTTGCAGAGTGACAGTCGTGATGGCATAACGACATATACTGCTACTGAGGCTGTAGCCGACCGTGCTTAAATCGGTGATATGTTTTTGGGATAACATGACGTCGATTCCAGAACCCTCAAACCAAACACTAATTTGCTGCGCAAGATCATCCATTCGCTGACAAAATGCCCTGACTTCGGCTTCAGCCGTATTAATATGAATCGGTTTATTCACGTTATTCTGCTGCACTTTATTAAAAAAACGCTCTCTTGCTGACATGTCAACTCCGTGTTTTTCGCCAGTCTCATTGTTCTTTTTTGTGCTTCAGCAGAGCGTAGCTGATAATCAACTGCTGAAGATGTTGTTCGATCTTGTTTTGCTGCGCTGCTGACAGGGGTTGCCCGGCAGGTAAAGCGGCGAGCAGACGAAGCTGCTCTTCAAGCGGAATGGTATGGCTAAAGGACTGCGACATGGCAAACACGGCTGATTTCAGCTCACTCACCGTCATGTACTTTCCTTTCTGTTCATCCAGTGCATTCAGCCTGTTCGTCAGCAGCTGCAACTGCGCCATACCCTGATGCCAGCCATTCAGATCTGACTCTGCTAGCGCAGCAACACTCATCTGTTTTTGCCAATGCAGCGCCAGGGGTTTGGCCTCTGCCGGCCACAGCGTCAGCGCCTGCTGCACCAGACTGTCGCCGTAGCTCACTGCCCAGTCGGGTTTCAACTGTATAAGCTGCGCTAACAGCTGTTGTGTTCTGCCAATCCCCATTTCCGATGACGGTGACGTTTGTTGCAGCGCCTGTAACTGCGCCTTCGAAAGTCCTTGAGGTAAAGGAGCCAGAGCCACGGCGAGCTGCGTTTGTGCCGAATCTGGCGCATGCAATATCTGCCATCCTCCTACGACGACACTGGCTGCCACCAGCATGGTCAACATACCAGCAGCGAATGGCTTCCAGGGCTTCACCGACACTGGAGGCTCTTTATCTAACTGGACGTTCGGCACCGACTCGGGCTGAACCACATATACCCATTTACTGCGCTCTGTCGGTTCGACGAGATGAATTTCCGCGGAACCCAACGCGTCACCGGGCAAACTCACGCCCGTATTTTCGCTGTTTTCCAGACGCACAGCTGCGTTCTGCATCATCGTGCGCAGAGCATCAAGCTGAGCAGCATGCTTGAGTTCCAGGCGCTGCAACACGTCCCCCATCGCATTCAGATGCTCCTCAGCCTGATACAGCTGCCGTAAGTCGGCGTACGTCAGCGTTAGCGTTCGTACTACCTGTTTCAGGCGCTTGCTGAGGGCACTCAGGATTTCGATTCGCGCATGAACAGGCTGTGGCCAGAGGTTTCCCCACTGGCGGGCGACCAGTGCAGCAAGTACCGCCAGCCCCTCATTCATGCCGTACAGTCCAGCCAAATGCGTACGTGCGAGCGTATACCAGGCAGCTGTTTGCAGCTCTACACCGTTGTGCTCGAACAGTGACAAGCAGAGCGTTTCCGCGTGTTGCCAGTTAACGTCCGGCCGTGCCGGATGAATGAGCTTGTTCATTTCATCGCGCAAGGCGGCGTAATCCGCAAGCGTGCGCGGGTCTCCGCCGGTTTTAAGGTGGCGTTCAGGTTGTGGTGTCATGGTGATTTCTGTATGTGAAAGCTAGATTGCGTCGCGAGTGTCGAGGTACTGCTGATGTTTCAGGTGGCGGATTAGTACTCTCCCCTCGGGCATAAATTCCGTACCGTATCGAACCAGACCGACGCCCTTTAACTCCGCGTCAATGGCATAGCGGAGTTCACCGGGCTGTAACTGTTCCTGCATTACAACGTTAATTTTGCTCAGGCGCGGCTCGTATTTCAGCAGCACGGCTGACAATGTTGTCATGAGCTGGTGGGCGGTCCCGGGCATGCCCTGGAGGATTTTAGTCATATCCGGCAGTCCGTAGTCCGGGAGGTGCGCCAGCGTCCCGGCGCGACAATTGAGCACGCGCTGCATGTTATCAAGTACCGATAAAATCACCTGGTTCTGTTCGCTGACCTGGCCGAGACTCAGGCCGCCAGAAAAATTTCCGCACAGCATTTCATACAGCGATGGCGTGTTGTGACCCTTTGGCATCAGTCATCCTTCAGCGGCTGTAACGCCAGGTAGTTATTTCCGGCCTCCAGAATGCGCGGCTTATCTGAATCGAGATCTTCACGTTTAAGTACCTGCTGCCAGGTATTTTTTACTGTGTCCGGGTGACGGAAAAAACCGACTACCGCAACAAACTGCGTTTCTTCTTCCATTGGCATATCAAGATTCGCATCCCCGCCCGGTTTTATTACCACATCGCGGGTTGTCAGCAGGTCGGCATTCAGAATGGTTTCGCCATCCTTTAGCAATTGCTGGTAGACCGTTTTATCGAAGGTTTTGCGGTCTTTCAACTGGTAAACACGGACCACCACCGACTCAGAAAGTGAGTTACTCTCGCGGGGATCAGTGTTCAGTGCTTCACGCGCCGTGAAATCCAGATGGAGCACCTTAATATTTTTGTAGAACACAGCATTAAACGCCGATTTGGTACCATCGACGACACCCTGCGTCACCCCACAGCCCGTCAGGCTAAACGCTAGCAGTACAGGCAGCCAGCACGCGGGTTTAATCAAACTTGTACGTAACACGAATGTTTCCTTGTTGTGGTGTTTCACGTTGCAGGCCAGTGTAACAGCCCAGTTCCGTCGTAAAGTTCTGCGGAATATCAGCTGCATTCTCATCCTCACCAGCCCCCAGAACGCCGTTCATGCCGAGCCAGAATGGTCCCTCGCCGAGCGGCGGAACAGCCAGCAGGCAGGTCAGAGTAGTCAGGGTGATTTTTGCCTTAAAACGCCACCCAAGGTAGACACGCAGCATGACCAGAAAATCCTGGTAGAGCAGACCATCCGGTTTCCAGCCCTGCGACTCCTCTTCGTTATCGGTAGCCAGTGCGATCAGCAACTGGCTACTGGCATCCATCGCTTCATCGCCAAGTGGGGTGTTGCCATCCAGCAGAAAATCGTTATCACCAAAGAAACCCAGTGGCTGACTGACCTCCACTGGACGCAGGCAGTACGGGCTGACGTTCACGGTGGTATTCGGCGCCAACAGGGTAACCAGGCTTTGTATCCCCTCCTGAGTTTTCCCCGGTTGTTGCAGCACACCTAACAGCGCCAGAAAGCGGGATACGGGTGTGGCAATGTGGTTTGCGGTGCCGGGAATACCGAGTCCTACCAGCCCCAGCAGCGATTGCGAAATGCTGTCGGTTCCACCAGGCTCAAACGTGGCCGGGTAAGAATATTTTCGCCAGATACGATAGAACTGCGTCAGAATGCGGTGACTGAAGATATCCAGAAAGCCCTGTAGCGCTTCATGCCCTTCACGACGCTGAGTGATGTCATCAAGATACGACGTCGGAAGAGGGGAATCGACGCCGTACATCCCCATAAATGTCGTACGGATAACCGGAGGCTTGCTGTCGTCTTCTTCGTCATATTCGACACTCTTCAGTTCACCAGACGGGAACCCCATCCCCGGATGCGGTGCAAAGCGTACAGGGTCATCTGCGGGATGACTGGTTGAGCCAATCAGTGGGCAGCCCGGATTACGCTTTTCCAGCAACTGGCAGAAACGATAAAAATTCATGCGGTGCATGTCGGCTTCCAGCCGCGAGGTCAACCGGGAATGCGGCGGTTGTGCTTTTCTTCCCATGCCAGGCGCTCTCCGGTAGGTTGCAGGATGATAATCAGGCGGTTAAACAGATAAATGTCGGTGTAGAGCGCAAAAAAACGACTCAGCATCTCACCAAACAGGCAGATTTCGCCGCGTCCGGCAAAGCCGTGGCTGTCCAGCGTCACCTCAATCTGCACGCCACGCACCAGGTAGCCCTGCTCAAAGCGTTCGGTTTCGCTGTGCTTCACGTCAATTATGGCTTCCAGCCGACGGCGGTTCATCTCGCTGTCGGTCCACTCGTACAGCGCCAGGGTACCGCGCAGCACGTCGGCGTTATCGATCATGGACAGGAATCCGCTGCCAAGGTGACTCAGCACGCGCCAGTGGAAACGGTCCTGCGCCGGTGGGTAACATGGCAGCGTCGGCGCACACAGGTTGCGCACGGCAATGCTGACCGAAGTGGTTTTCATCACCGTATCAAGCACGGTGCTTTGCAACGCACGTCGTGGCAGTTGACCGTTTGTGCCGGTGAGCGTCAGCGACAGGCTTTCGTCTTCCGGGACGGTATGGTTGTCAAATGCTTCGCCGCCGAGGATGAGCCAGGTGTTATGCAGACCGGAAGGGCCGCGGCGCACGCGGGTATGGTAGTAATATTCCGGCGCTTCATGACGCATCATTCCGCCTTTATGGCGAAAACTTGAGAACGGCACGTAGATATGCTGACTCGACGACATCACCGAATCCACGGTGTATATCTCGGTATGGCCATCCTGCACACGCATCGGGCGCAGCATGTATTCGTTTTGCAGAGAGTTGAGCGTCAGCGGATCGGACTCCAGCGGGAACAGGTTAATCACTGGCACACAGTTCAGGCGCAGATGCTTTTCGGTAAAGCTGAAGTCATGCTTCCAGCGTTCCGCCAGCACCACGTCGATTTCAAACCAAGGGAGCTCGGCGGGAAAGACCACCTTCTCAAGCCCGCGCAGCCCCATGAACATGAATTTCTCGCGGAAGGTGAAATACTCCAGCAGCAACTGGTAACCGCTGAAACTGCTCTCACCCTTCGGCCAAAGTCTGTCATCATCACCAAATCCCAGTGCGGTGAAATACCCGTCCAGCAGCCTTCTGTCTACTACACCCGGCATGCGCAGCCAGAGGCGTGCAGTGTTCATGGTGAAGGCTTCATGCATGGCGCAGGCCAGCGGTGCGTCAGCGTTGAAGTAGAACGGGATTTGGCTGAGGTCGACACAGCTCCAGTCGGCAAGATTGCTACAACTAAAGCGCAGGCTGATGACCGAGCGCCCATCAGGATCAGTCGACAGGCGGGCATGCTCCAACGCCAGTGGCTGAAGGGTTATCTCTTTAGTTGTGGTGTAGCGACAACGCGTCCCTTTTTCACCGATCGGCCGCGAATTGACCTCGAAACCTCTGGCAATACGCATCGGTTCTTTCATCTCACGCCAGACAGGAGTGAACTCCACCACCGACATCGAGGGAATGGTGCGCAGATAATGCGGCCACAACAGGCTGACCAGCCCTTCGGTCAGTTCCGGCAGGTCGTCGTCAAGCTTCTCGCGCAGACGGCCCATCAGGAAGGCAAAACCTTCGAACAGGCGCTCCACGTACGGGTCGCGCGCGCCCGCTTTATCGAGATTGAGCATTGCCGCCTGCTCAGGGTGAGCACGGGCGAATTCCTCGCCGGCTTCAAGCAGGTAGCGCATTTCAGCGTCGTAGTAACGCAGGGTTAAGTTGTCCATAGATAACCAATATGATTGAGTGTTTTACTGTGTTCAGGAATAAAGCGAAGCCATGACAGCTTACAACTTAATGAAATGAGATATTACCGACTAACATTTTTTACTTAATCGCTTAAAAACCAGTAAAAATACGTTATAAATAGCAAAAAATGCAATATTTGACGTACAAAAGAATAACCAAGCCATGGAATAGGTTTCGTCAACAAGATAATCCAGGCGTGTTCCAGTTAACACAGGTTCATACGTGTATTTGATATCTATAAATGAAAGGGAAAGAACGGCTGTACTGACCAGTAAAAATAAAGCTACGGGTGCACAAATAAGCAACAGATGTTTAATCATTCTCAACTCCCTGGGACTGGCTGAATGTTGTGGGAGCATAACCGCTCGAACCTTTTCCGGCGAGCCCACTTACCTTACCTATTGCCCCAGCAGTCTCATTACCGCTACCTGCACCTTCAATTTCCTTATAATTTGAAGCGTTATGATAGTTATTCTTAAATTCGTCAGTCATTCTTATTATTCGCATATCAGCTGGATTTATAGCTAAATCCTCCAGATAAGCATTCAGGGACGATGGGATCGCAAAGTCTTCACTGTAGCCAAAAGAGTCAAGTAGTCTCACGTCAAATATTCCTGTGCCTGCTTTTTTAAGTCCCGTAACTGACGTTGTAGTACAGTTGTTGACTACCAGGTTATATTCATCAATAACGCGGCCATCTTCTTTTATCTCCGCACTGGTATTTTTTTCATCAGGGTGAATACTGCTGGATGCCCATAAAGCATTAAATATTGATAGTGTTTTATATTCATTAACGTCCAGTATTTTAAAAACTGACGCTCTCATTCGATAAAGTTCTTTTGTGTAAAATCCTTCTGCTCTTTCGCCGGAATATTTAATCAACACTCCTTCACCTACAGGGCTAAATGCTTCATGATCATATCGTCCGTAGGTGAACACATAGATTATATTTTTAATGTGTATTGAAACGAAATCATGTCCTGCACCTTGGGTTTCTGTCCAAAGGAAAACGCCATCGTCCAGTTCATTCTGTTCTGCAATACACATTCGCACGAGGTCATTTTGACCAGACTGGCTACTATCAGTGCCCGGCGCTGACATTGTATCAGTCTGTGAGCCAGCCAGAAACGATTTCTTTCCAGATCCTTCTGCAACTGAAATTGCCCCGGCTTAACTCTTCTCATACGTATCATCCATCATCGATGGAATGAACTTTGCCTTACACGGACAGGAGCTGTAGCTGTCGAGAGTCCCGGCCATTCGCCTGCCGTGAATGGTATCGTTATCGATGCCACCGGCTACCTTGTAAAGCCCTATAAATAGACCGCAGGTCACGCCGTCCTGTTCCCGGGCAACAGGTTTACCAAACAGAGTATGATCTTCTGCGCCCGTGATAATTCTCCCCCCGCAGGTCGTTCTGTCGCCCTGCACCAGATAAAAGCCTTTTGCTGGCATATGTTCTCCTTTTCGCTGAATTCAGTCCTGTCTATCCGCAAAGTACCGCACTGCCGGCCGGGTCAAGTGCAATCAGACCGGCCAGAAGCTGGTCCATCTCTGGCTGAAGCCGCGATTTATCAGTCTCACTGCGGGCAGCTTTCATGCGCAGCAGCCTGAGACGTCGCGATTTAACTTCAAACAACAGCGCCGGCGTCCACTGCGTGAGGGTGATGGACTGTGCTGCACCGTCAAGTTCACCCAGCAGAGATGTTCTCACCTGCTTATACGAGCCGCAATTTATTAGTATTATATATAATTGTAACGAAAGAACGTAACTGGATAATATGTGCTACTAACATTAATAACCCCAAAAGAATGCAATAGATAACGGATTTTTTATTTTCCCAAAAAATACCCTATCTTTCCTGAATTATCTGTATTCATACACTGTGTTTTGTCAGTTTGAAATGTAACCTAACTCATCCTCTGAATTCCTTAACCCTCACCAACCAATAATATTTATTTTTCCGTATAGATTGGCCGGGAGCTAACTTAGAAGCCTTTAACGATACGCATCGGCTCTTTCATCTCCCGCCAGTCGGGTGTGAACTCCACCAACGACATCGACGGAATGGTGCGTAGATAATGTGGCCATAACAGGCTGACCAGTCCTTCGGTCAGTTCAGGCAGGTCGTCAAGTTTCTCGCGCAGACGGCCCATCAGGAAGGCAAAGCCCTCGAACAGGCGCTCCACGTGCGGGTCGCGTGCGCCCGCTTTATCGAGATTGAGCATTGCCGCCTGCTCAGGGTGAGCACGGGCGAATTCCTCGCCGGCTTCAAGTAGGTAGCGCATTTCAGCGCCGTAGTAACGCAGGGTTAAATCGTTCATATATTTATATTAATTCATTATCATTTATTAAACATTGGAAATTTCAACTTTAAATAGTCTTTTCCAAACAATAGATTGCAGGTCAATATTTGTACTTAAATGCTTTTATTTTTTTAAAACACAAATCGCCAGGAACATTCTCCAGAATCTCATTATTAAACCCGTTATTTATTTTGATCGACACAGAACACGCACCTGCTGTTGAGGAAAGAATGAAATTCTGGCCTCCACCACCAGTTGAATTATATGCATATCGGCCACCGATCCTCCATCCAATATCTAATGCTGCATCGCTTCTAATCAGAGATATAAATGAGGCAGTAAATTTGCTTTTCTCGCCTGGAGCTATAATTTCAGGTTTTGACCTTACAATTCGCTCAACTTCTTCAGGTTCGGGGTCGACGCCATAGATGCTCTCGCCAGCATATATGAAAACAGGTTTGTTAGTATTATTTGTAATAGTAACGAAAGGACGTATCGGGAAGATGTGAGAAATTAGCACCAATAGCCCCGAAAACAATACCAGGTAACCCATAGCTATTTTCTTTTTCATAATCATTCCTCAATTTTATTTGGATTATCTGTATTCCAGCACCAATGTTTTTCCTTTGAGTGAGGTAGTAGTACTTCAGACGTTTGCTCGAGCGCGTCAAGTATATTAACAACAGTCAAACCATCTGCATATTTCCCGTATTGATGGAACAGCGCAAAACCGATTTTCATGCTCGTAACATCGTCCACCGTATCGTCACCAGTTGCTCCAGGCGTCATGTTTTGTTCCCAGGTGGAACCCTTTAAGAGCAATGATTCTGAAAATCCGACACTAAGGCCAACATAGCCATAATGTATATTTTACCAAACATCATAAAAATAATCACGCTGTTTGAACTTGTGGTAATAAGATCTTGATGGTTTCCCTTTTCTGGGTAATGGTCGTGCAACTGCAACCGACGAAAATATATCGCGAATCTTCGATTTGTGATCCCAGGTAGATCCCGTTTTTACAGTCTGATACCAGACAGCCATTGCAGCAGGCAAATCTGGTTTTGGATATGTACCCAACTTTGCATAAAAAGGAAGTTTACTCCACTCGGCACGCCTTAGATTCAAAGTATCCTCATCGATTAAATATCTGATTGTTTCAGCAGTCTGACTTATGACATTCGTCTTAATTTCTTTGAGAATGTATTCAGCGACCTTTATTGCGCCATCAGTATGCTGACAATGCGGATTACCCTTAAGATCTGACGACTGAACGGTAGTCGTTGCTGAAGAGGTAGTTGCCGGTGTAGTGGCTGTGGCTACCGTTGTTCCCCCTGCAGAATTAGCGCTCCCTACACTCTTCTCGTACGTATCATCCATCATCGATGGAATGAACTTTGCCTTACACGGACAGGAGCTGTAGCTGTCGAGAGTCCCGGCCATTCGCCTGCCGTGAATGGTATCGTTATCGATGCCACCGGCTACCTTGTAAAGCCCTATAAATAGACCGCAGGTCACGCCGTCCTGTTCCCGGGCAACAGGTTTACCAAACAGAGTATGATCTTCTGCGCCCGTGATAATTCTCCCCCCGCAGGTCGTTCTGTCGCCCTGCACCAGATAAAAGCCTTTTGCTGGCATATGTTCTCCTTTTCGCTGAATTCAGTCCTGTCTATCCGCAAAGTACCGCACTGCCGGCCGGGTCAAGTGCAATCAGACCGGCCAGAAGCTGGTCCATCTCTGGCTGAAGCCGCGATTTATCAGTCTCACTGCGGGCAGCTTTCATGCGCAGCAGCCTGAGACGTCGCGATTTAACTTCAAACAACAGCGCCGGCGTCCACTGCGTGAGGGTGATGGACTGTGCTGCACCGTCAAGTTCACCCAGCAGATGAAGGGCTAGTTCATTTTTACCTTTTTGCTCTGCCACACGTGCCATCAGCAGGCGCAGTAACCATTTGTCTTTCGTAGAGTCCATACCCGGGCGCGTCTGAATCCAGTGGAGTGTGGCATCCAGTCCATCGGTGTCTGCTTTCTCCAGCGCTTCCGGCTCAAGGGCCAGAATATCGTTGTTCGTCTCACTGACAGTAGTGACCGGCTCATTCCGCCAACTGGACATTTGGTCCATCACACTCTGGTTTATCCAGTTCAGCGTGATTTCATCGGCAAACGGTGTGCCGTCGTTAAAGGCCAGCGTTTCAAGACCGCAGAGACGCAGCAACAGTCCTTTCAGATCAGCGGTGATGATATCGGCCAGCACTTCCTGGCCCGACTTGATCAGGGCCTGATGGATGTACCACTGTAAATCCAGCCAGAGATGATTGGCACCACGTGAGAAAGTGCTGTCCGCCTGCTCAAGTATCTCCATCCAACTTTGCTGCAAGTACAAACGCTTGAGCATCGCCCGCTGGTCAGCCCGAGGCGGTTCGATGCGCGTTTTCCCTTCGGCGTCCGGTGCAGGGATAGCTCTCAGCGTGTCGTGACGAAGACTTTTCATCAGCCGGTGCGCGGCAAGCCAGCCATCAGGTTGCTCACGCAGATATCTCGTGAGGGTTCGTGCCTGAGCCAGCAAATCCTGACCGGACGTGATGCGGTTCAGTAATGGCGTATCCTGTTCTGTTGTGTGAGATGCTGACTTAGCGCGTGACTGATTGCTGGCATTCTGCGGTATTACAGCATCAAGACCACCGGCTTTCATCAGACGGGAGCCCAGCGCGCTGTACAGGGCACTGAGATCTGGACGCGAAGCTTCTGACTCAGTTTCCAGACTGTCCTGGATGAGCAGCAGCGCACCTGTCGTACGGAGGACATCGTCGCGTACCACTTCCGGCCAGAGCAACAGACTGTCAAGCAGACGAGAGCCTGCGATCCACTCCAGCGCCGGTTTACGGCTTCTCTCGCGCTGTGGATGGAGTTGCGTTCCATAACGCTTTAGCAATCCTGCCAGTAGCTCAAGCCCCTCAGCAAAACCGGTTTCACCGTCCTGGTGCAGGCGCGCCCAGCAGTAGTAAGTCGCAACCCGGAGATCTTTGGCGACAGTGGTCAGCAACTTTTCAGCCAGCTGGCAAATTAGCCCGGTATCAATCCCGGAAAGTTTATTGACCTCCTCCCGGATACGCTGAAAATCATCGTCATAACCCGGGTCTTCTCCTGTAGGACTGGTCTCACTGACCGGAGCAAGCCAGAGTTTCCAGCTTTCGGTACGTGACCGCGCCTGCTGTCGCAGCAGGGTTTCATCCACCTGACAGGCAATGATAAGATTCTGCAAAGAGTCCATTATTCGATTCCGTCCATGTCTCTGTTTTCTGTGTTATTCATCAGAGCCTGCGCCATAGCCACACTGTCGACGCTGAATATCTGATCCGGCAGCGTGAAGCCACGCAACGCCAGTAGCTCAAGCGGGCCGCGGCCCAGCTGTGAGCGCAGTACCCACTGTAAGGTGCGACCATCAGGCGCGGTAAAACTCATCATCCACTGACTGCGGTCAAGCTGCTGGCGCTTACCCTGATCCAGCCAACGAATAAAACCCCAAGGTCCGCTGAAATCCCCGAAAAGACGCGCACCGGCGTTAACCGTGGTCCATGTCAGCATGGTTCCTGGCTTGTACGTGTCACCAGGCCAGCGGAAGGACTGCCAGTCAGCTATCTGGTTGAAGTAATGTAGCCTTTGCCCATCAATAGTCAGTTGCGTTTCCACCACCTGTGGTACCGGACGCGCCTGTAATTCAAAGGTGATGCCCTGGCTACCGTCGGTAAAGAGAATGTCCGACAGCTGGGTCAGTTGGTTAATAGCTCGCAGGAAGGCTGGGTTAAAACTCAGCCCCTGACTATTGACCTTATCCGGTACCCACAGACTGCCCTCCCTGTGCAACACACCGCTGAGCTCCGTAGTCAGGAAGCGCTCAATACGTCCGCTGTCCTTGCGCACAAATTCAGCCAGCATCGGCAGGGAGGCATCACTTTTGCTGACGGCAAACGGGAAACGTCCGTCAAATGCGGTGTGCCAGTTCGCCACTACAGAGCGGCTCCATTTGTCATTGAGGCTCGCTGCCGATGGCTGAAGCACGGTCTCCCAGGCCTGGGTCAGTGGCTGCACAAACATCGTGTTGCCAAAACCGCTCCACTCTTCTCCAAGGCTTGCCGAAATTAGGCTGCCGTACTGCTGGGTGTCGGTAAGGTCTATGCTTTTGCCCTGGAACACGGTCTGCGCCAGGGTCTGCATCATTTCTTGCGGGTCAGTGGCGCTGGCTACCTGTTGCAGACGCAGACGCACCCGGGTGATGCGTGTCAGATACGTCTGTAGGCTCAGTGAGTTATCAGCTGACATGAAATTTCCGCCTGTGTTTTTACCCATCAGCATCAGCAACGGCCCAAAGGTTTCATCCAATGGCCCCTGCGGGCCTGACGCTGACTGGTCAATCGCCGGTTTGTCCTGCCCTCCTACCAGGTCTTTAGCCGATTTGATGATGGAGTCCGAAAGCCCTTCACTCTTCTGGCCAGTCTGCCCCTGCCATGCGAGGGTATTCATCAGGGCAATCAGCGGCGACTGGCGGACGTCACTCATCAGCGTCAACTGGTCGGTGACGTCTGCAATATTGTCTGCCGGATTTAGTTGCAGGCTGTTAAGGAAGCTCAACCAGCTACCGGCAAAGTCCGTGAAATAACGTTGCGTCAGGCGAGCTTTCAAAGCTTCCGGCGACAGATCTGAGGAGAGCGTTTTCCGGCTGTCACTCAGTACCCAGTCAATTTCTTCACGGCGTGAGCTTGCCGCTTTCTCAATGGCCTGCTGAATGCCTCCCTCCCATGCCTGGCGGGTGAACATGCCTGGCACCACCTCATCGGTGTTAAACAGGCGACGGGCATCGGTACCGCCAGTCATGTCCTCAAGAGAAACATCGGCAAAATTACGACGAACGGATTTGAGCATATTCTCGTACAGAGTACTTTCTGCGTTGCGCCGTCCAATTTGTTGCAACAGCACCTGTCGGCTCTGGCTGACCAGTTGCTCATCCGGTGTGATTTTCCACTGTCTCTGTGCGGGTAGTTCGGTGATATAGAACGCCCACAAATCCGGCGCCAGGCTTTGCCACAGGCCGGCTGATATGCCCAACCGTGTCGGCTGCACGGTTTTCATAGTCTGCGAATAGAATGCACCATCGGCTTTATCAGGACGGGACATCATTAGCCAGGCTTTCAGCTGATCGTAACCCGATTTCGCCAACTGTACCCGCTGGTCGCTGTTGGGGGGAGTATTCGACAGCGCGCTGAGCTTCTGCTTAAGGGCCTCATTTGCCGGGTCGCGTATCAGGCGGTTGTTTGCCACGCCGTACCAGGGCAGCATCGCATCAAGCAGCTGCTGATTATGGTCCAGGCCAAAGCGCTGATACCACGGCGCTCCGTCCTGGATACGGTGTTGCAGGCGGCCGGCATCATTGCGCAGAGTATGCAGGGCCGTCAGCTGGTAATCCGATACGGAAGGATGCTCCACCAGGGCATGCGCCTGCTGCGCAACAGAGACTATCTGTAAACGGTTAACCGCAAACGACAGCAGCGTCCCTGCCCCCCAGACACCAATGATGGCCATCAGGATCCAGGCAAGTGTCTGTTCCCACGCCATACCGACACGGCGGCCACGCACGCGGGTGCAGTCGTCAACGATACCCTGCCAGGTTGCCGGCAGGGTCAGGGCATGGCGCTGTGATTCCGGGATATACTGTTCAGCATCGGCGGTGCCCGCTGACGTACCGGCAGGTTGATTCTCCGGCAGGCTGAACATCAGCCCCCGCAGCGGAACGCGTTGCTGAGAAACAGGGAGCCATGGCAGCAGTTGCTGAGCCCAGCGGACGATACCGCCGTCCCGGAGATGCCGGCCCAGGCGCAGCAGGAAGTCGTGGCGGTTGTTCTCAGTGACCTGACTCACACCCTGCGTTCGCAATGCAGGCAGCATCCGCTCCAGCTGGCGGATAATATCGTCTTCTTTTGCGCGCAGAGAAAAGGTTGCCCCGACTGCCTGCTCAGGACGCGTCCTCTGAGACCAGTTGCTGTCGCACAGCTGCCACAGCCAGACCGGAGCGGAATAGCGCAGCAGTTCACTGATTTTTTCCAGACCGCGTAAATCGTTGTCACTGATTTGTGGGGTCAGCTTAAGCGACTGCGGCAGTACACGGACAATCCCGTCCAGCGGACGCCCGCGACGCAGTTTACGCAGCGCGGCGTATTTTTCGCGGTCGGGTTCTGTTGTCAGGCTGCCGCCGTAAATCAGCACGGTGCGGTTACCTTCGAGCCACTGCTGCTGTTGCAGGCCGGGTACCAGCTGTTCAATTGCGGCTTCATCACCGGTGATCAGCAGAAGACGGACTTTGCCACGCCAGTAAAGACTAATACGGGAACGGAGATGCACCCGAATCCTGTCACACATGACCACCGCAGGGTTAACAGGGACGTTATCATTTTCCCACTTCTTTTTCTCATCATCACCACGGGTATTGGCGACAAGCGCATTAAACTCCTTTTTACCGGCACTGAGAGCAGCCCACAGGTGCACAACCTGCATGATAAGTGTGCATCCTGAAATACATCCGCCAGCGATAAGCCAGTAAGTTTGCTGCTGACTACCGTCCTGAATCCCGGCAATATCCGGATGCTTCCAGACCATGAACGTCATAGCGGCTAACAACAAAAAGAAAATCAATGTGACAGCAAGATAGCGGCCTTCCGTAGACTTCGGTGCAAAAACAAAAGGTAGCTTCACGGATCCATCTCCTGTCGGGAAGCAATCGGGGTAATGAGCGTGCTCCACAGCACATTCTGTGTCGTATCACCGCAGATAATCATCTGTGGGGACTGTGTTTGTCGGGCGATTTCAGTGGCGGCTGCGATGGCCAGCCAGGGGGCTGCGGCTCCGGCATGCCCCATGGATATATCGAGTGAAATAACGGAGTCGTTCGCTACAGACTGCGCAGGATGCGCATTCTGGCACGCGATCACTTCTGCGCGTTGCTCACCCGTCATTCCGGCAAGCCATAAATTTTTTACGATATTTTCTTTGAGCGGGACGTTCCAGGCGGCCATGTTCATTCCCTCGCTCAGTTCACCTGGAGGGGAAGCATCTGGCCGGTGTAACAACGCGAGAGGTTCGAGTGCCTCCTGTGTCAGGCGGTTACCAAGAAGCAGCGCAACGGCTGCTTCAGCAGTATTGTTTGATTCAACCGGATCAATCTGGAGACTGATAATCAAAAGCATCGCCTCATCTTTAATACGGTGATCCAGCCAGTGGCTGACTACCCCCGGCCCATTACTGTCTATGTACTCAACAGCACAGGTTATGCCACTTTCGTGCCAGGCTTCCTGCCAGATATCTCTGACAGCAGGGAATGGCAGTGATGACGAAACATCAAGGATGACAACAAGCGAGGCGTTTTCCGGAAACTGGTCAACTGGCAGATCAGCAATGAGTTCAGAGAACAGACGTGAGACGACCGATTCAGGAGTATCTTCAGGCTCTGTGGTAATACGGCTCAGCCTCTTGCTTTTTTCACCTTCCCAGTCGGACTGAGAAATGATAATGCTTTGATTATTGAGCATCTCAACAGCGACAGAACGCTGTTCGTCTTCCTGATGGGCAGTTATAAATGTCGTATTCAGTATCTGAAGCGCACGGCGTGCCCTGCGGGTCTCACGCAAAATCCACTGTTCCCGGCGCCTGTCAAAACTATTCGCTTTACTGTCCTGTAATGACCAGAGCCACATGCGAAAACCGAAACTAAAAATCCACACAACAACAGGCGAGCCTATAGCAAACAACCAGAAGTGGTTGTTATCGATGTATCGCCCGAATATCCGCATGAGGATCACACTGATGGCCAGCATTGCCGCCAGGACAGCAAACCAGCGGGATATTTTTGGTGTGGTGGGTCGTGGATAACATTCAGGAAGATGCTTTAGGGAATAAAACATATTTTCTCAGCCAAATAACTACAATAAAACTTCAAACACTATACTTAACAAGCTTCAAATCAGATGCACTAGCAAACATTTTGCAAGAGAGTATCTAAGAATCAAACTCATGGAGTTATAATGTTTTGGTTTTCTTACCAGATTTTGATAACTGATATACTTCTTTAATTAAATATTTATTTTTATCCAAAACTAGGTGGTATTCAAAATAATCCATATCAGTGTCCGTCTCTCCAAATTTTGACGGCATTCCTGTTTTAATTATAATCTCTTGATCATTTTTTTTAGTGCTGAGTATTTTTTCCCCATCAGAAATATGCAACGAGTATTGCCCATAGACATCATAACCAATCCTGCTTGTAGATTGAGTGCAATATTTGTCAAGTAATTTAATGTACTCATCTTTTGCCTGGAAATCTGTGTCTTGACTTAGATTTTGCGTAGCTTCTTCATTCCACCGTTCATAATCACTTATAAAATTAATGACAGTCTGCTGAGGAGTTAATTTTGAATTTGAACTCATTGCAAATGCAGAAAAGGTCATCGACAAAAATAACACGACTAGCGGCTTTAAACATTTCATATTTATTCCTTAATGGCAAAATAATCGGCTTCTTGTTCTGTAGAATCGTTAAGCACATACCAGCCGTGCTTAAACGCAGGCCATCTTACGTCCTTAAACGCCATTTTCCCTGGATTTATTCTCCGTACTACTGAGTCCTCCCATGATAGATGGTTTATTCACTTAGCCCCATGCCCAATGTTCCTGGGGAGGAGAATCCCTCCTAACTCATTCAGAGTCTTACTTCCTAAAAATAGTTCCTGGCATTTACTTTCAACAACTGAATCATCTTTATCTGATGTAAATACAACCTTCATCTTTTTTCCACATCCCATACACCAGGGAATGAATCAGCTGAACAATCTAAATCGTTAGGTGCAACATATTTCCCATTGGATGATATTTTTCCTAAGTAGATTGTGTCCCCTACACTAAATGTATCTTTCTGCTCATCGACATCTTCTTTAGCACTATCCCATAACCCCGGACCACTCAAGATATTATCTTCGCCGCCAAAATAAGAAATAACAGATTGGTATGTTCCGTGTTGGGCATCAAAAGGAATAGTTGCTAAAATTAGTTTTTTATTAAAATTCACATCCATAGGATGTGGATATATTATCTTAAAAGCATGCAAAACTTTTTAATGGTATTTTGCCACCTCTACATTCAATTATATCCTTC
>NZ_JADBRA010000023.1:0-93451 GCF_014896205.1 Enterobacter cloacae complex sp. I2 | reverse complement strand
GTGGCGTATATTACGCTTTCCTCTTTCAGAGTCAACCCGTTATTTCAGGATTTTTTCTCTTCAACCGACCGGGTTAACTGTGAAGTGATTCACATCCGCCGTGTCGATGGAGGCGCATTATAGGGAGTTCCCGAGCGACCGCAACAGAAAAGTTGCAAAAAAATGACTGACTGCTGTATTCCCCAGCAAAACCCCGCCTTATACCCTTTTACGCACAGAGTTATCCACAATCCATTGACGATCCTTGTGTGATCCACTCAATTGAACACTATACTAGCGGCAAATATTTCTCTCACGGGTCAACATCATGACGACACAGCGACTTCATCGAGACTGGCGTATCCCAACCGCCGGGCTCACCGTGCTGGTGTTGCTTACGGCAGGTTTTGTTCTTCATACTCACTGGAATGCTTTTATACAGTGGTGCCTCGCCACCCAGATCGCCCTGCACCGTTATCTGGTGATGTATCTGCTGCAACTTAATAACCATCAGTACAGCGGTGGGCTGTGGTTGTTAACCGGTGCATTTCTTTATGGCGTACTCCATGCTGTTGGACCGGGGCACGGCAAATTTATCGTCGCCACGTATCTCACTACTAATAAAGAGAGCCAGCTCGCGGCGCGCGTCGTACCGTTTATCGGTAGCCTGATGCAGGGCGTCAGCGCGATCCTCTTTGTCTTTATCCTGGCGGTTGGATTGAACCTCGCGTCAGGGGATATCAGCACCAGCCGTTGGTATGTCGAGAAAATCAGCGCCGTACTGATTGCCGCCTTCGGTGCGTTTATCATCTATCAGGCGCTAAGCAGCCTGCGTCCGCGCAAAATGGCGATTAACGCCATCAAGCCGCTTCACCAGCATGATGAACGCTGTGGCTGCGGCCATCACGGCGTAGGGGTGGATCTGGCAAAAAGCGACTGGAAAACCCGTCTGGGCGTGGTGCTGGCCATTGGCGCACGCCCGTGCAGCGGGGCAATTATGATCCTGATGTTCTCGAATGCGCTCGGCATCGTTAGCTGGGGGATTGCTGCTGTGATGACAATATCGCTGGGCACGGCGCTGTCGATTATGGGGCTATCGCTGGCGGTACGTTATGCCCGTGAACGAACAGTCGCCTGGTTTGGCGGCGGCTCTTCGCTGAACTGGATGGTGCCGATGGTCAAAATTGCCGGAGGGGTTGTGCTGATCCTGTTCGCGACTGTCCTGTTCCTGACGGTGATCCCCATTAGCGCCAACGGGGATTACATCGCCGCAGGATGCTAATAAAAGAAAACCCGCCGGCGGCGGGTTTTTTTATTACTCGTTAATTCTCGGATGCTGGTCAACCAGGCGAGAACGTTTTTTCTGAAGCTCTTCAATCTCTGCGTCTATATCTTCAATCTTCTGCTCTACGTTATCGTAGTGCTCGCGCAGGATCTCCTTCGCTTCCTGAATATCAGACGCCGCAGGCGTTGCCCCTTTCAGCGGACGGTTCGCCGTCTCCTTCATGGTGATGCCGGTAATCAGGCCGATCACTGCGATGACCATCAGATAGTAAGCAGGCATCATCAGGTTCTGCGTGCTCTCCACCAGTGAAGCGGCAAGCGTCGGCGTCAGGCCCGCAATCAGAACGGAGATATTAAAGGCCGCCGCCAGCGCGCTGTAGCGAATATGCGTCGGGAACATTGCCGGCAGCGTAGAAGCCATTACCCCAATGAAGCAGTTAAGGATCACCGCCAGCATCAGCAGGCCGGCGAAAATCAGCCCCAGCACGTTGCTGTTAATCAGGATAAATGCCGGAATAGCCAGCGCGAACAGCGCGACGCTACCGAGAATGATGAATGGCTTACGGCCAAAGCGGTCACTCAGCAGGCCCATAATCGGCTGCACGAACAGCATACCCACCATGATGGCGATAATAATCAGCACGCCGTGATCTTCCGAGTAGTGCAGGTTATGCGACAGGTAGCTCGGCATATAGGTCAGCAGCATGTAGTAGGTCACGTTGGTGGAAATCACCAGACCGATACAGGTCAGCAGGCTGCGCCAGTGTTTGGTCGCAATCTCCTTGAACGACACTTTCGGACCGTCCTGCAACCCTTCGCGGTCGCCCTGCTCCAGCTTTTCAACGTGCTGCTGGAACGCAGGCGTCTCTTCCAGAGCGTGACGCAGGTAAAGACCGATGATGCCCAGCGGCAGCGCCAGGAAGAACGGAATACGCCAGCCCCAGTCGAGGAAGTTCTGTTCACCGACGACGGTCGAGATCAGAACCACAACCCCTGCGCCCATGACGAACCCGGCAATCGAGCCAAAGTCGAGCCAGCTGCCCATAAAGCCACGTTTACGGTCCGGGGAATACTCGGCGACAAAAATCGATGCGCCGGTATATTCGCCGCCAACCGAGAAGCCCTGCGCCATCTTACAGATCAGCAGCAGGATCGGCGCCCATATACCAATGGTCGCATAGGACGGAATAAGGCCGATACAGAATGTACTTATCGACATGATGACAATGGTAATAGCCAGGATCTTCTGGCGACCATATTTATCACCCAGCATGCCGAAGAACAGGCCACCGAGAGGACGAATAAGGAAGGGAACAGAGAACGTACCCAGCGCGGCAATCATCTGCAAGCTGGGATCGGCACCGGGGAAGAACACTTTACCAAGCGCGTAGGCAACGAAGCCGTAGACACCAAAATCGAACCACTCCATCGCATTACCGAGCGAGGCCGCTGTAATCGCTTTGCGCAGTTTTGCGTCATCAATAATGGTGACATCGCGCAGCGTGATGGGTTTTACTTTTTTCCTTCTAAGCATAGCTTTCCTCGTAGACTCAGCCCCGTCCAATTCACAGCGCATTTCAGGCCGTGAACGCGAGATCCGCTCCATGCGAATCTCCTTATTCAAGCGTAGCAGGTTTACTTACATTGACGTTTTATGTCGATACAACCGAACCTGTTGACGCCTGTCTGGGCAGTTAAAGACCTTTTTACCCTACCAGCGTTTATATATGTGATCAACTTCACATATATTTTTCCTGCGCGTAAGTTGGCTTCAGGTTTTGTCAATTCACTATAAATAAGGTCATTCTCATCCCCCTTATCAAACACATCTTAACGCCCGTTATTATTCCTCTTAAAACGAAAAACAATCACATTTCTTCACACCGAATTTACACAAAATTTAATTATTAACAGTGTGGATTCCTGTTTACTTTCAATATGTGACGAAGATAACTAAAACAGTGTTTTATTTTCATTGAATCGCAATTCCAAAGATCGCATGATAAATCCGAACACGATATCTCAACGGCTTTCACATGAAGGAACACGGAAAGCCTAAATGTCGCTTTACAGCATAAGTCACGAATCGATTGCTCCCCGAAAAGGGCAATTTATTGAATTTGTTGATCTATTTTTTGAGATTTCCGCCAGCCACGCGGGCGAGATGTGAGGGTTAATGATGAAGATTAAAGCAACAATAGAACGCATCCCGGGTGGGATGATGCTGGTCCCGCTGGTACTTGGTGCGATATTAAATACGCTGGCCCCGAACACCGGTGCTTATTTTGGTGGTTTTACAAAAGGTATGATTACCGGAACGGTTCCGATTCTGGCAGTCTGGTTCTTTTGTATCGGCGCGTCTATTAACTTGCGTGCAACAGGTACGGTATTACGTAAATCAGGGACGCTGGTCATTACCAAAATCGCGGTTGCCTGGGTCGTTGCCATGATCTGTGCGATGTTCATTCCGGAGAATGGCATTCAGACCGGCTTCTTCGCCGGATTATCCGTTCTGGCCATTGTCTCCGCAATGGATATGACCAACGGCGGTCTTTATGCCAGCCTGATGAATCAATATGGTACCAAAGAAGAATCGGGTGCGTTCGTGCTGATGTCCCTGGAATCGGGTCCGCTGATGACCATGTTGATTCTGGGTTCTGCCGGCCTTGCCTCTTTTGAACCACACCACTTTGTCGGGGCGATCCTGCCGTTCCTGATTGGCTTTGCGCTGGGCAATCTCGATCACGATCTGCGCGATTTCTTCAGCAAAGCCACCCCGGTACTGATCCCGTTCTTCGGCTTCGCGTTGGGCAATACCATCAACCTGAACGTAATTCTGGAAACCGGCCTGCTGGGGATTGTGCTGGGTGTTGCCGTCATCATCATCACAGGTATTCCGCTGATTATCGCAGACCGCGTCATCGGGGGCGGCAACGGAACCGCGGGCGTGGCCGCTTCTTCAGCCGCAGGCGCTGCGGTAGCCAACCCGGTGATTATCGCCCAGATTAACCCGGCCTTTGAACCGGTTGCCGCGTCCGCCACGGCCCTGGTTGCCGCCAGCGTGATTGTGACGGCGATTCTGGTCCCGATCATCACGGCGCTGTACGCCAGACGCTTTGGCCATGTGCCTGAGACCCAGGCAGAACCTAAAGCGGTAGAAATGCACCACTAAGCCGTTCGCCCCCTCCTTAAAAGAGGGGGCAATCACGCACCAAACATCTCTTCCACCATGCCATCCACCAGCCGTTTTGCCGAACAGAGTCTCGGCATGCCCAGCGCCACCGTTTGCCAGCTCTGCGTCACTGACCAGCTTACCGGATGTTTATCCGCCTGACACCAGTCCCCCAGCCAGCCCAGCATACCTTTATATTCCAGCAGGCCAGGAGAGGCGGGCGTGGACAGCCACTGATGGTAAAAATGCCGGGTCGTGGGAGAGGCATTAATCCCCTGGGCCAGATAGTTTGCGGCCATGCTGCGCAGGTTATCTTTCAGCATGGCCGCCACATCGCCATTCGCCAGACGACAGGCATCGCCAAAAGCGCCCCAGCGCAACTCTTCCAGCGCGATAAAGCAGCGGCCAGCCAGCGACCAGCCGTCATACTGCCCGGCTCGCCAGCGGGTAAAAATTTGTTCGCTGTGCTCACCCGCCTGAACTATGAGGCCGCGCTGCGCGAGCGCTTTCTCTTTATAGGCGGCACGCTGGTTGAAACGGGCGGAGAGCGCTTCGTACTGTTGCAACAATCCGGGAGACTGAGAGATGCGTGGATTAATCTGCTGGCGCAGGGCTACCAGCCTGTCTGCCATACGGGTCAGCGCAAGGTGTCCGGGGTCGAGCATACCGACCAGTTTCTCCGCCAGCCCCAGCCGTAGTGCTGCATTTTCGTTGAGCATTCCCGCCATTGCCCACGGCCGCAGCCGGGTCTGCGTAACAATCTCCTGCGTCAAACGCTCACGAAATTGCAGCTGCTGTGGCCCCAGAAGAGAGTGACGTGCAGCATCCGCCCCCTGGACCAAATCGACCATAAATTTTGGATGAATACACTCCAGCGTCCGCCCGGGACCGTCCAGTAGCCGTGTTGTCATGGTTGCTCTGCCGCGAAAAGGGTTTGAATATCATCGCGTAACAGTCGGGTATCTTCCTGAATCCACGCCGCAGTGGTCATACTTTGCTTCAACAACTGGCTAAGCGCTCGGGTTGAGTGCTCATTCTGCTGCCGCACGGCAAGGCTATCACGCAAGCTTTCCTGTAACCCGGTCAGGCATAACGAAAACTCCGCAAAGAACGTTGCCATACCCGCCGTAACAGAGACATCGACCTGCGCGGCCAAAGCTTTACGGATTTGATCGCAAAACTGATCGGTATGCTGCGTAAATTTGCCACGGAGCTGAGCGATGTCGATAACATATCGGGTGCGCGTCACCACGTACTCTTCCCAGCCCCAGCCGGGATGATTGAGCCAGCGCGCGACGGTATCGCGCACGCTGCCCGCCCCTGTTGGCGGAGTGGCGGGAGGGATGTCCTGCACAATGGCATCATTAAACAGGCCGCGCGTATTGAAATTAAGCTGGTTTGCCTGAAACGCCGGAAAGCTAATCCGCGCCCGAAATCCGGCATGACTGAGCTGTTCTTTTATTCGCGTCTCGATGGGGCGCATCGCCTCATTCAGCGATCGGGCCAGCGTGGATTCCAGCTGATCGAAGCGTAACGCCAGCTCCCGGCCAATTTTGCTCTGCGCATCCAGCATAATCCGCTCGCATGACGATCGGATCTTACTCAGCACAATCTGCGCCTGCCCTTCATCGTCAAGCACCAGCTGTTGGATCGCATCCGCGTCGTCTGCACGCAAACGGGCTGGGTCGCCTCCCGCTAAATCAAGAACAGACGGGCGGCTAAAGATGTCGGCCAGCGCCTGGTGAAGCTCACCTTTCTGACGAAGCAGGAATGCGTCCGTTGCGTTGAGCGCCTCTTCTACTTCATGCTGGACTTCATCGCCCACCACGCTCTGCCGCTGATGCAGCATCGCCATATCCTCTTCCAGGCGTGTAATATTCCGCTCCAGCTCATCAAAGGCGACCGTCAGTCCCTGATGGCGAAAATCCAGGTATTCTCTGGCGTTTTGCGCATAATTGAGCAGCTTATGCGAGGCTGACCGCAGCGCGAACAGCGAGGCGTTGGCGTAAGCTGCGTAAATCAATTTACGGATCGGTTGTTCGAACAGCGAATCCTCCCACAGCAGATCCGCCGCGTGGCGAATATGGTCAATATCGTCCAGATCGGCCGTTCGCCAGCGGCGACCCAGCGCAGCCTCGGCAAAATCCTGCACCCAGGGCTGATCCTGATGATCGGGCAGCCGCCCGTGGATGGTCATCTCATAGCGGGCGCGGTTCGCCAGATAGGCCCACATGGACGAGACCGGATAAATTTTCCCTGGAGAGATATTTCCTTTCATCAGCGTGCCGGAAATCATCGCCCGCACCTGCTCTTCATCGTCGCTGTTACGATCTTTCTGGTCGAATTTATTGACCAGGGCATAAAGCGGCACGGATTTCCCCGCCGCCGAAATTGCCTGACGAACCTCTGCATCAGAAATGGATTTAAGCTGGGTATAGTCCATCACCGCCAGCACGGCGGAGGCGCGCGCCAGCTGTTCGCTGAGCATTTTTTGCAGGTGCGGCTGACCGGCCTCGTTCGGCCCCGGCGTGTCGAGCAGCGTCAGTTGCCCCAGGTGCGCATCCAGACCGGCGAGGTGCATAAACTCCACCTCAATCACCGGTATATGTTCAATCGCGGCATACTCAGAAAAAGGAAACTCCACGCCCAGCGCCTGGGAAAGCCGCACCAGATCGTTCAGGCTTTTCAGACAATGAAAGATAGGCTCCGCGCCGAGGTGGTGTTTTTCAAACGCCTCGCCTTTTTCGATGCGCTCCAGCAGCGTATTCATGTCCTTGTCGATCTCCAGCCGCCGCGCCAACTTGCCGCGATCGTTATCGCACAACTTCTTCTGTAGCTGGGAGATCAGGGTATCAATAGGCGAAACGTGCAAAAAATGCAGCACCGGCTCCTTCTGGCCCGGCGTGTGGCGGATCAGCGTGGGAAGTGCCGTCATCGGACGATTGCGGTTCGGCAGTACTTCAGTGCCCACAATCGCATTAATGGTGGTCGATTTCCCCGCCTTCATGGTACCCACAATCGCCAGCACCATTTCGAGGCGGGTTATTTTGCGTAATTCGTTATTCAGCATCGCCTGCTGCGCGTCGACGCCCCGGGCGCTAAAATGTAATGGCAAAACGTTGTTATTAACGCCGCTCATGGCAGCGGCTGTGCTATCCAGCTTTGCAATCGGCATTGATTTTAATGAATCAAGATTGTTCAGCGCGAGCTGTAACAAACGTTCAGCTTCCTGGCTTAATTCAAATATGGTCTGTGTGTGCATGATAAAAGCCTTTCCTTAACGCAAATTTATTACTTTTATTAAGCCACATTGTTTTAATTATACTTTTCAGGCTTATATGATCACGTATGGAAAACATGTTCATTTAATACAACTAACTGAAGGTAATGAGAATTTAAATCCCGACTTGTAATACGTGTAAAACATCCCTCTGGCCAGAAAGCCAAAAGTGAATAGACAAAACGCATTTTCAGGAAACATCAGGATATATCATCGTTATTTACCCACCAAAAAAGAGAGGTATTCCCTGACGCCAAAAGATGTATGGCCTCAGAGAGGGAGATAAATAACGGCTTGTTCCTTCACCTTATCCGAAATGGCCCAGCGTAGCAATTTGCTGTAATAAAATATTCGATATATTTAACATCCCTTCGCTCTCTACCGTTCAGGGCATACGCTTCTTTTTATTCACTGACGGTACGCGTCATCTCTGGCGCGCTGGCGCACTATTTTCCTTAAACAATATCACCGACAAAAGTGGGGATTTGCGTTATACTCGCTGCCTTTTTCGGCATACTGCCGTCATTTAGCTGGCATTTTCCAGCGTGTTAACACTTTTGAGGATACCAACATGCAACTTCCCCACTGCCCGAAATGCAATTCTGAATATACCTATGAAGACAACGGCATGTTCGTTTGCCCGGAATGTGCACACGAATGGAATGATGCCGAGCCAGCGCAGGACGCAGATGCGCTGGTCGTCAAAGATGCGAACGGTAATCTGCTGGCGGACGGCGACAGCGTTACCGTTGTGAAAGATCTGAAGGTAAAAGGCAGCTCCTCCATGCTGAAGATCGGCACTAAAGTCAAAAATATCCGTCTGGTTGAAGGCGATCATAATATTGACTGCAAAATTGACGGCTTCGGTCCGATGAAACTGAAATCTGAGTTCGTGAAAAAGAACTGATTTACCCGCCCGGTGACGCTTCGCTTACCGGGCGTTCGGGAACTACACTTAACGGGCTTTTCCTACGTGAGGTAAAGATTATGCCGTTAAGTCCCTACATCTCTTTCGCCGGTAACTGTGCGGAGGCCACCGCCTTCTATCAGCAGGCCGTCGGCGCAGAACTCCTCTACAAAATCACCTTCGGCGAAATGCCTAAAGACGAAAACAGCGAAGAAGGCTGTCCGTCAGGCATGCAGTTCCCGGATTCCGCCATCGCCCACTCTAACGTCCGCATCGCGGGCAGCGATATTATGATGAGCGACGGGATACCGCCTGGCAGCAGCGCGCAATACGCGGGTTTCACGCTGGTGCTCGACACCCAGGATGTGTCGGAAGGCAAGCGCTGGTTCGACAACCTTGCCGACGGCGGGAATATCGAAATGGCCTGGCAGGAAACCTTCTGGGCGCACGGTTTCGGTACTGTGACCGATAAATACGGCGTGCCGTGGATGATTAACGTCGTTAAATCGTAGGCCGGATAAGCGCAGCGCATCCGGCAACAGCGTCCGGTGGCGCTGCGCTGACCGGGCCTACGGTGATTGTCATCAAATCCCCCTCAACTCTTCAACTTTCCGCAACTGAGACTTAACCCAAATGTCATATTGATGCGCCAGCATGAGGCCACATTTATCGTGAGGCCCAGCACATGCACACTGTCATCCGCGTCGAGAAACTGAGCAAAACCTTCAATCACAACAAGGCGCTGCATGCCGTTGATCTGACCGTCCAGCAGGGCGAAATGGTAGCGCTGCTGGGGCCGTCCGGTTCAGGAAAATCTACCCTTCTGCGCCACTTAAGCGGCCTTATCACCTGTGACAAAACGCCGGAAAGCCGCGTCGAGCTGCTGGGTAACACCGTGCAGCATGCGGGCCGTCTGGCGAGCGATATTCGCAAAAGCCGCGCCCAGACGGGCTACATCTTTCAGCAGTTCAACCTGGTGAACCGCCTGACGGTGCTCGAGAACGTGCTGATTGGCGCGCTCGGCAGCACCCCGTTCTGGCGTACCTGCCTGCGCTGGTTCTCCCCTTCCCAGAAACAAGAAGCCTTACAGGCGCTGACTCGCGTCGGCATGGCGCATTTCGCCCACCAGCGCGTGTCCACGCTGTCCGGCGGGCAGCAGCAGCGCGTCGCCATCGCCCGCGCCCTGATGCAGAAAGCCAAAATCATTCTGGCCGATGAGCCCATCGCCTCGCTGGACCCGGAATCGGCGCGCATCGTGATGGAAACCCTGCGCGACATCAACCAGAACGACGGCATCACCGTGGTGGTGACGCTGCATCAGGTGGATTACGCCCTGCGCTACTGCGAGCGCATCGTCGCCCTGCGTCAGGGCCACGTGTTCTTCGATGGCGCCAGCCACCAGTTTGATAACGAACGTTTTGATCATCTCTACCGCAGCGTAAACCGCGTCGAAGAACGCGCGCAGGCTGCTTAACGCCCCGATAACGAGGAATGGAAATGAACTACAAAACCGTTGCCGCGCTGGCCTTCACCAGCATGTTCAGCATCAGCACCCTGTTAAGCCCGGCGTACGCCGAAGAGCAGGAAAAAGCGTTGAACTTTGGCATCATTTCAACGGAATCACAGCAAAACCTGAAGCCGCAGTGGGAACCGTTCCTGAAAGATATGGAAACCAAACTGGGGATCAAAGTGAACGCCTTCTTCGCCCCGGACTACGCGGGCATCATTCAGGGAATGCGCTTCAACAAAGTGGACATCGCGTGGTACGGCAACCTCTCTGCCATGGAAGCGGTGGACCGCGCCAACGGCCAGGTCTTTGCCCAGACCGTTGCGGCAGATGGCTCCCCAGGCTACTGGAGCGTGCTGATCGTGAACAAAGACAGCCCGATCAACACCCTCAACGACATGATCGCCAAACGCAAAGAGCTGACCTTTGGTAACGGCGATCCGAATTCCACCTCCGGCTTCCTCGTCCCTGGCTACTACGTCTTCGCGAAAAACAACATCTCCGCCAGCGACTTCAAGCGCACGGTGAACGCCGGCCACGAAACCAACGCCCTGGCCGTAGCGAACAAGCAGGTAGACGTTGCGACTAACAACACCGAAAACCTCGACAAGCTGAAGACCTCCGCGCCGGACAAGCTGAAAGCGCTGAAGGTGATCTGGAAATCACCGCTGATCCCGGGCGACCCGATCGTGTGGCGTAAAAACCTCTCCGAAAGCACCAAGGACAAGGTCTACGACTTCTTTATGAACTACGGCAAAACGCCGGAAGAGAAAGCGGTGCTGGCGCGCCTGGGCTGGGCACCGTTCCGCGCGTCCAGCGATTTGCAGCTGGTGCCGATTCGCCAGCTGGCGCTGTTCAAACAGATGCAGGGCGTGAAGGACAACAAAGGGCTCAAGGAAGAAGAGAAAACCAGCAAGGTCTCTGAGCTTCAGGCGCAGCTGGACGATCTCGACCGCCTGACCGCCGCGCTCGGCGCAATGACCAGCGTGAATAAAGCGGTGCAGTAACGCTTTTCGCCCGGTGGCGCTGCGCTTACCGGGCCTACATTTTGGATCGTAGGCCGGATAAGCGTCGCGCTATCCGGCACACAAAGACCCACGGAGTCAAACATGCAAACCATCACCCTCCCGCCGCCGAAGCGCAGCTGGTTCTCGCTCATAAGCTGGGCCATTCTGCTGGCGGTGCTGGTTATCTCCTGGAAAGGCGCAGAGATGGATCCGCTGCTGCTCTTCAAAGATTCCGGCAATATGGCGACCTTCGCAGCCGACTTCTTCCCGCCGGACTTCAGCCAGTGGCAGGACTACCTCGGTGAAATGGCAATCACCCTGCAAATCGCCGTCTGGGGCACCGCCCTCGCCGTCATTCTCTCCATTCCCTTCGGCCTGATGAGCGCCGAGAACATCGTGCCGTGGTGGGTATACCAGCCGATGCGTCGCCTGATGGACGCCTGTCGCGCCATCAACGAAATGGTCTTTGCGATGCTGTTCGTGGTGGCCGTCGGTCTGGGGCCGTTCGCGGGCGTGATGGCACTGTTCATCCACACCACCGGCGTGCTCTCCAAGCTGCTCTCGGAAGCGGTTGAAGCCATCGAGCCCGGCCCGGTGGAAGGCATTCGCGCAACCGGCGCCAATAAAATCGAAGAGATCCTCTACGGCGTCCTGCCGCAGGTGATGCCGCTGCTTATCTCCTACTCGCTGTACCGCTTCGAGTCCAACGTTCGCTCCGCCACCGTGGTCGGCATGGTGGGCGCAGGCGGGATTGGCGTCACGCTGTGGGAAGCGATTCGCGGTTTCCAGTTCCAGCAAACCTGCGCCCTGATGGTGCTTATCATCGTCACCGTCAGCCTGCTGGATTTCCTCTCTCAACGCTTGCGTAAGCACTTCATCTGATAAGCGAGGCTTTGATTGGTATGCACTTATCCAGACATCCGACCAGTTACCCCACCCGCTGGCAAGAGATTGCGGCCAGGCTCGAAGTGGAGCTGCGCACGCATTACCGCTGCGGTGACTACCTGCCCGCCGAGCAGCAGCTTGCCGACCGCTACGAAGTGAACCGCCACACCCTGCGCCGCGCCATTGACCAGCTGGTCGAGCGCGGCTGGGTCCAGCGCCGTCAGGGCGTCGGCGTGCTGGTGCTGATGCGCCCGTTTGACTACCCGCTCAACGCCCAGGCGCGTTTTAGCCAGAACCTGCTCGATCAGGGCAGCCATCCCACCAGCGAAAAACTGCTTTCGGTCCTGCGCCCGGCCTCCCGCCACGTGGCGGACGCGCTCGGGATTCAGGAGGGTGACAACGTCGTACACCTGCGCACGTTGCGCCGGGTCAACGGCGTGGCGGTCTGCCAGATTGACCATTACTTCGCGGACCTCACCCTCTGGCCCGTGCTGCAAAACTTTGCCAGCGGTTCCCTGCATGATTTTCTTCAGGACGCGATGGGTATCGCGCTCAAACGCACCCAGACGCGCATCAGCGCCCGTCGCGCGCAGGCGAAAGAGAGCAAGGTGCTCGAAATTCCCAATATGGCCCCGCTGCTCTGCGTGCGCACCCTCAACCACCGTGACGGCGAGGTCAACGCAACGGAATACTCCGTCAGCCTGACCCGCGCCGACATGATTGAATTCACCATGGAGCACTGAATGCACTTCGACACCTCCACTCGTCAGCGCTGGATGCGCGTGCTGGCCCACAGCCAGCCTGCTGCGCTGGCCGCCCGCATGAACGCTCTCGGCCTGACGCCGGACTACGACACGATCCGCGCGCCGGAGATCGGCCTGGTGCAGATCCAGGCACGCATGGGCGGCACCGGCGAGCGCTTCTTCGCTGGCGATGCCACTCTCACCCGCGCGGTGATCCGCCTTAACAGCGGCACGCTGGGTTACAGCTACGTACTTGGGCGCGACAAAACGCACGCCGAGCGCTGCGCGGTGATCGACGCGCTTTTACAGGAACACCCGCATTTCCAGACGTTAATGGAAACCCTTATTGCCCCGCTGGAAGCTGACCGCGCCGCACGCCTTGCCACGCGTCAGGCCGAAGTGAACACCAGCCGGGTCGACTTCTTTACGCTCGTTCGCGGAGACAACGCATGACGCTTCAACCTGCCTTTACCCTGGCCGTCCAGGATGCCCAACAGAGTTTCCGTCGCCTGCTGAAGGCCATGAGCGAGCCGGGCGTGATCGTCTCCCTGCACCAGCTTTCGCAGGGCTGGCTGCCGCTCAACCTCGCCTCTACCAGCGTGCTGCTGACGCTGGCGGACAACGACACCCCGGTATGGCTGTCAGGCGCATTGCTGAACGATATCGCCAGCCAGAACCTGCGCTTTCACACCAGCGCGCCGCTGGTCGAGCAGCCCCAGCAGGCGGTCTTTGCCGTGGCCGACGAACAGATCAGCCATGAACAGCTTAACGCCCTGAGCGAAGGCAGCGCCGTCGCACCGGAAACCAGCGCCACGCTGATCCTGCAAGTTTCCAGCCTGAGCGGTGGCCGCATGCTTCGCCTGACGGGCGCAGGCATCGCCGACGAGCGGATGGTCGCGCCCCAGCTGCCGGAGTGCATCATCCATGAGCTGACCGAGCGTCCGCACCCGTTCCCGCTCGGCATTGACCTGATCCTGACCTGCGGCGAACGCCTGCTGGCGATCCCGCGGACCACTCACGTGGAGGTGTGCTGATGTACGTTGCCGTCAAAGGGGGGGAAAAGGCGATCGCCGCCGCCCATGCCTTACAGGAGCACAGACGCCGGGGGGATGAAGCGCTTCCCGAGCTCAGCGTCGCCCAGATTGAACAGCAGTTAAATTTGGCCGTCGACCGCGTAATGACCGAAGGCGGTATCGCGGACCGCGAGCTGGCGGCGCTGGCGCTAAAACAGGCCAGCGGCGATAACGTGGAAGCTATCTTCCTGCTGCGCGCCTACCGCACTACGCTGGCGAAGCTGGCGGTGAGCGAGCCGGTGAACACGGCGGAAATGCGTTTAGAGCGCCGCATTTCAGCGGTGTACAAAGACATTCCCGGCGGCCAGCTCCTTGGCCCGACCTACGACTACACCCATCGTCTGCTGGACTTCACGCTGCTGGCGAACGGTGAAGCCCCTCAGCTCAGCGCCTCTGACGCTGAACAAGACGCCTCTCCGCACGTTTTTAGCCTGCTGGCAAACCAGGGGCTGGCGAAGGCGGAAGAGGACACCGGCAGCACACCGGATGACATCACCCGCACGCCACCGGTCTACCCGTGCTCACGCTCGTCCCGCCTGCAACAGCTGATGCGCGGCGACGAAGGGTATCTGCTGGCGCTGGCCTACTCCACACAGCGTGGGTACGGGCGCAACCACCCGTTCGCGGCAGAGATCCGCAGCGGCTATCTCGACATCGACATTGTGCCCGAAGAGCTGGGTTTTGCGGTGAACATCGGCGAACTGCTGATGACCGAATGTGAAATGGTCAACGGTTTTGTCGCGCCAGACAATGGAGATCCGCACTTTACCCGCGGCTATGGGCTGGTGTACGGCCTGAGCGAGCGTAAGGCGATGGCGATGGCGCTGGTTGACCGTGCGCTCCAGGCGCGGGACTACGGCGAGCCAGTCTCCGGCCCGGCACAGGACGAAGAGTTCGTGTTGGCCCACGCGGATAACGTTGAGGCCGCAGGCTTTGTCTCGCACCTCAAGCTGCCGCACTACGTCGATTTCCAGGCCGAACTGGAACTGCTGAAACGCCTGCAACGGGAGCGCGCCAATGGCTAACTTAAGCGGCTACAACTTTGCCTATCTGGATGAGCAAACGAAACGCATGATCCGCCGCGCCATTCTTAAGGCAGTGGCGATCCCCGGCTATCAGGTGCCGTTTGGTGGCCGTGAAATGCCGATGCCGTACGGCTGGGGCACCGGCGGCATTCAGATCACCGCCAGCGTGATCGGCGAAGCGGACGTGCTGAAGGTCATCGATCAGGGGGCAGACGACACCACCAACGCCGTGTCGATCCGCCACTTCTTTAAGCGCGTAACGGGCGTCAACACCACAGAGAAAACCGAGGATGCGACGCTGATCCAGACCCGTCACCGCATCCCGGAAACCCCGCTGACCGAAGATCAGATTTTGATTTTTCAGGTGCCGATCCCGGAGCCGCTGCGCTTTATCGAGCCGCGGGAAACCGAAACCCGCACCATGCATGCCCTGGAAGAGTACGGGATCATGCAGGTAAAACTGTATGAAGACATCGCCCGCTTCGGCCATATCGCCACCACCTACGCCTACCCGGTGAAGGTGAACGGCCGCTACGTGATGGACCCGTCGCCGATCCCGAAATTCGATAACCCGAAGATGGACATGATGCCTGCCCTGCAACTCTTTGGTGCCGGACGTGAAAAACGCATTTACGCCGTACCGCCCTACACCCGCGTCGAAAGCCTCGATTTCGACGATCACCCGTTTACGGTGCAGGAGTGGGACGAGCCGTGCGCCATCTGCGGTTCAAAGCACAGTTATCTGGATGAAGTGGTGCTGGACGACACGGGCAAACGGATGTTTGTCTGCTCCGACACCGATTACTGCCGCCAACAGAGCGAGGCGAACGGCCAATGAAACCGCTGCTTTCGGTTAATAACCTGACTCACCTATATGCGCCGGGCAAAGGGTTCAGCGACGTGTCGTTTGAGCTGTGGCCGGGCGAAGTGCTGGGCATTGTCGGCGAGTCCGGCTCCGGCAAAACCACCCTGCTGAAGTCCATCTCCGCGCGCCTGACGCCGCAGAACGGCGACATTCTGTATGAAGGCAAATCCCTGTACGCCATGAGCGAGGCCGAGCGCCGCCGCCTGCTGCGCACCGAGTGGGGCGTGGTGCATCAGCATCCGATGGACGGCCTGCGCCGTCAGGTGTCGGCGGGGGGCAATATCGGCGAACGGCTGATGGCCACCGGCGCGCGCCACTACGGCAACATCCGCGCCACCGCGCAGCGCTGGCTGGAGGAGGTGGAAATCCCCGCCTCGCGCATCGACGACCTGCCAACGACCTTCTCCGGCGGTATGCAGCAGCGCTTGCAAATTGCCCGCAATCTGGTCACCCATCCGAAGCTGGTGTTTATGGATGAACCGACCGGCGGGCTGGACGTCTCCGTGCAGGCGCGCCTGCTCGACCTGCTGCGCGGCCTGGTGGTGGAGCTGAACCTGGCGGTGGTGATTGTCACCCACGATCTTGGCGTTGCGCGCCTGCTGGCGGACCGTCTGCTGGTGATGAAGCAGGGCCTGGTGGTGGAAAGTGGGCTGACCGACCGCGTGCTCGACGATCCACATCATCCGTACACCCAGCTGCTGGTGTCGTCGGTGTTGCAGAACTGAGGGCGCTGTTGCCGGGTGGCGCTGCGCTTACCCGGCCTACGAACACCGCACCTGTAGGCCGGGTAAGGCGAAGCCGCCACCCGGCAAAACGAATCGCGAGGCCAAAATGATCCACGTTGAAAATGTCAGTAAGACCTTTGTGCTCCACCAGCAAAACGGCGTCCGCCTGCCGGTACTGCAAAATGCCTCGTTAGAGGTCAGCGGCGGCGAATGCGTGGTGCTGCATGGCCATTCCGGCAGCGGGAAATCCACTCTGCTGCGTTCCCTGTACGCCAACTATTTGCCGGACGAAGGCCATATCCATATTTACCATAACAATGAATGGATCGATCTGGTCCAGGCCCCTGCGCGCAAAGTACTGGAAGTGCGCCGTACAACGATCGGCTGGGTCAGCCAGTTCCTGCGGGTGATCCCGCGGATCTCCGCCCTGGACGTGGTGATGCAGCCCCTGCTGGATCTTGGCGTCCCGCGCGAAACCTGCGCCGCTAAAGCCGCCAGCCTGCTGACGCGCCTCAACGTGCCGGAGCGTCTGTGGCACCTTGCCCCGTCGACCTTTTCTGGTGGCGAACAGCAGCGCGTGAACATCGCGCGCGGCTTTATTGTCGACTATCCGATTTTACTGCTGGATGAACCCACCGCCTCGCTCGACGCTAAAAACAGCGCAGCGGTGATGGATCTGATCGAACAGGCCAAAGCGCGCGGCGCGGCGATCGTCGGGATCTTCCACGACGACGCCGTCCGCAATCGCGTGGCGGACAGGCTGCATCCAATGGGGACAAACGTATGATTATCAATAACGTCAGGCTGGTGCTGGAAAATGAGGTCGTGAACGGCTCGGTTGAAGTCCGGGACGGCGTCATCCGCGCGTTTGCCGAAACCCAGAGCCGCTCCCCGGAGGCGATGGACGGCGAAGGCGGCTGGCTGCTGCCGGGGCTGATTGAGCTGCACACCGATAATCTGGACAAATTCTTCACTCCCCGCCCGAAGGTGGACTGGCCCGCCCATTCGGCGATGAGCAGCCACGATGCGCTGATGGTCGCCAGCGGTATCACCACTGTGCTGGATGCGGTGGCGATCGGCGACGTGCGCGACGGCGGCGATCGTCTGGAAAATCTGGAAAAGATGATCAACGCCGTGGAAGAGACGCAAAAGCGCGGCCTCAACCGCGCCGAGCACCGCCTGCACCTGCGCTGCGAGCTGCCGCACCACACCACGCTGCCGCTGTTTGAAAAACTGGTCGGGCGCGAGCCGGTGTCGCTGGTTTCGCTGATGGATCACTCCCCGGGGCAGCGCCAGTTCGCCAACATTGAAAAATATCGCGAATACTATCAGGGCAAGTATTCTCTCAGCGATGCGGAGATGGCGCGCTATGAAGAAGAGCAACTGGCGCTGGCAGCCCGGTGGTCGCAGCCGAACCGCCTCTCCATTGCCGCGATGTGCCGCGACCGGAATATCGCGCTGGCCAGCCATGACGACGCCACGCACGATCACGTACGGGAATCCCACCAGCTTGGCAGCGTGATCGCCGAATTTCCCACCACGTTCGAGGCGGCTGAAGCCTCCCGCAAGCACGGTATGAACGTGCTGATGGGCGCGCCAAACATCGTGCGCGGCGGCTCGCACTCCGGCAACGTGGCGGCAAGCAAACTCGCTTCACTTGGCCTGCTGGATATCCTCTCATCTGACTATTACCCCGCCAGCCTGCTGGACGCGGCCTTCCGCGTCGCGGATGACGAAGATAACCGCTTTACGCTGCCGCAGGCGATCCGTCTGGTGACGAAAAACCCAGCCAGCGCGCTCAACCTTCACGATCGCGGTGAGATTGCCGAAGGCAAACGGGCAGACCTGGTGCTGGCGCACCGTAAGGGCGAGCACATTCATATCGACCACGTCTGGCGTCAGGGAAAAAGGGTGTTCTGATGGGAAGACTCATCTGGTTAATGGGCCCGTCCGGCTCCGGGAAGGACAGCCTGCTGTCGGCGTTACGGCAGCGGGAACATTCACAGCTGCTGGTGGCGCACCGCTACATTACCCGCGCGGCGAACGCCGGGAGTGAAAACCATATCGCCCTGAGCGAGCAGGAGTTTTTTACCCGCGCCGGGCAAAACCTGCTGGCGCTGAGCTGGCACGCGAACGGCTTTTATTACGGCGTCGGCATCGAGATCGACCTCTGGCTGCACGCGGGCTTCGACGTGCTGGTCAACGGTTCACGCGCGCATCTGCCGCAGGCCATAGCCCGGTACGAAGCGGCGCTGCTGCCGGTCTGTTTGCAGGTTTCTCCGGATATTCTGCGCAGCCGCCTGCAAAGCCGGGGGCGCGAAAATGCGCGTGAGATCGACCAGCGGCTGGAACGTGCGGCGCGCTACACCCCATCGGGCTGTCACGTCCTCAATAACGACGGAAGTTTGCTACAGTCAGTCGAGACCTTTTTATCGCTTATTCGCCAGAAGGAGAGACAGCATGCCTGACTGCCAGCTTCGCCCCGCCACCGCCGACGATGCGCAAATTGTTTACGCCCTGATCTGTGAACTGAAGCAGGCAGAGTTCGATCACCAGGCGTTTCACGCCGGATTTCTGGCCAACCTTCAGGATCACAATATGCGCTACCAGCTTGCCGAGCTGGACGGGCAGGTCATCGGCATGATCGGCCTGCACATGCAGTTTCACCTGCACCATGCCCGCTGGATCGGCGAGATCCAGGAGCTGGTGGTGATGCCGCAGGCGCGCGGACTGAAAGTGGGCAGCCAGCTGCTGGCCTGGGCAGAGGACATCGCGAGGCAGGCAGGTGCCGAGCTGACCGAACTTTCCACCAGCGTAAAGCGCGCGGATGCGCACCGTTTTTATGTTCGTGAAGGGTATACGCAAAGCCATTTCCGCTTCACCAAACCGCTGTAGAGGTGCGTTATGAGTCTGACCATCACGTTAACGGGAACCGGAAGCGCGCAGCTGGTGCCGGTGTTTGGCTGCGACTGTGCCGCGTGCCGAAGGGCGCGCTTGCAGGATAATTATCGCCGTCGCCCCTGTAGCGCGGCGGTCAAATTCAACGATGCGGTCACCTTGCTGGACGCGGGTATTCCGCACCTGATGGACGACTGGCCTGCGGGCAGCTTCCAGCAGTTTTTGCTTACCCATTATCATATGGATCACGTTCAGGGGCTTTTCCCTCTGCGCTGGGGCGTAGGCGCCACCATTCCCGTCTACGGTCCGCCAGACGAGGCAGGCTGTGACGATCTGTTCAAACATCCGGGCATCCTGGATTTCAGCCACACGGTCGAGCCGTTCGTGATGTTTGAGCTACAGGGCCTGCGGGTGACGCCGCTGCCGCTCAACCATTCTAAACTCACGTTTGGCTATCTGCTGGAGTCCGCCCACAGCCGCGTGGCGTGGCTGTCTGATACCGCCGGACTGCCGGATAAAACGGTGACGTTTCTGCTTAACAACCAGCCGCAGGCGATAATCATCGACTGTAGCCATGAACCACGTCCGGAGACGCCGCGCAACCACTGTGATTTAAATACGGTGATGGCCCTGAACGAGGTGATTGGCTGTCCGCAGGTGATCCTGACGCATATCAGCCATCAGTTTGACGCGTGGATGATGGATAACCCGCTGCCGGACGGCATTGAAGCGGGATATGACGGGATGGTTTTGGTTCTCGACTGAGTTCTGCCGGGTGGCGGCTGCGCCTTACCCGGCCTGCGCTCCAGGTTTTATAGGCCTGCGTAAGCGAAGCGCCACCAGGCTTTATCCTCGATCGTAGTCATCCTCTAACCGACGCTCATCTTCTTCTAACCGACGCCTGTCGTCATCCAGCTGGCGCTGACGCTCGTCTAAACGCTGGCGTCGATCCTCTAACTGCCGGCGACGATCGTCGTACTGCCGGCTGCCGGTTTGACGGCTGCGATCGTAACGATCGTCGTCATCGTCATTACGGCTGCTGCCGGGGTTATAGGCGTCGTTGATCGCCTGCTGAATATTGCCAATGGCATCATCAATCACATCAGCATACGCCAGCTGGCTGGTTAAAGTCAGCAAGCCAAATAACAGGGCGGTAGAGTAACGTTTCATAAGGCCAGACTCGCAGGTGAACTGGCCTTAAGGTAATGACTGGCTATTGGCGGGAGTAGCGGAGGAATCTCAAATTGCCCTCACCTGCGCCGCGCCGCTCAGGCTTGCCGACATCTTTTTGACGTGACGGAAATTCAATCCACGTCACATCCCTGCCCTTTCGACACGTCAATTTTGACGATTGGCTGTTTTTCGTCAGGGTTTTGCTCCGCAAACGGCCGTAACGTCAGGAAATACCCCTATTAAAAACATGGCATAGATGCTGCATAAAGGGCAGGTAAGAACTGTTTAACGGGAGCAAAGTGATGAAAAAGGTCGTCACGGTTTGCCCTTATTGTGCCTCAGGTTGCAAGATCCACCTGGTGGTCGATAACGGCAAAATCGTCCGGGCGGAAGCGGCGCAGGGTAAAACCAATCAGGGCACGCTGTGCCTGAAAGGGTATTACGGCTGGGATTTTATTAACGATACCCAAATCCTCACGCCGCGCCTGAAAACCCCCATGATCCGCCGCGAGCGCGGTGGCAAGCTGGAAGCCGTCTCCTGGAATGAAGCGCTGGATTATGTCGCCACGCGCCTCAGCGCCATCAAGGCCAAGTATGGCCCGGATGCGATTCAGACCACCGGCTCCTCACGCGGGACGGGGAATGAAACCAACTATGTGATGCAAAAATTCGCGCGCGCCGTTATTGGTACCAATAACGTCGACTGCTGCGCTCGCGTCTGACACGGCCCATCGGTTGCAGGTCTGCACCAGTCGGTCGGTAATGGCGCAATGAGCAATGCCATCAATGAGATAGATAACACCGATCTGGTGTTTATCTTCGGTTATAACCCGGCGGATTCTCACCCTATCGTCGCGAACCACGTGATTCGCGCCAAACAGAACGGGGCGAAAATCATCGTCTGCGATCCGCGCAAAATCGAAACCGCGCGCATTGCGGATATGCACATCGCACTGAAAAACGGCTCGAACATCGCGCTGTTGAACGCGATGGGGCACGTCATTATTGAGGAAAACCTGTATGACCAGGCGTTTGTCGCCACGCGTACGGAAGGGTTTGAAGAGTACCGGAAAATTGTCGAAGGCTACACGCCGGAGTCGGTAGAGTCGATAACCGGCGTGAGCGCGCAGGCGATCCGCCAGGCCGCACGCATGTACGCCGGGGCCAAAACCGCCGCCATACTGTGGGGCATGGGCGTCACCCAGTTCTATCAGGGCGTGGAAACCGTGCGTTCCCTGACCAGCCTCGCGATGCTGACCGGAAATCTGGGTAAAGCGCATGTCGGCGTGAACCCGGTGCGCGGTCAGAATAACGTGCAGGGCGCGTGCGACATGGGCGCGCTGCCGGACACGTATCCAGGCTATCAGTACGTGAAGTACACGGAAAACCGCGAGAAGTTTGCGAAGGCCTGGGGCGTGGAGAGCCTGCCGGAACACACCGGATACCGCATCAGCGAGCTGCCGCACCGCGCGGCGCACGGCGAAGTGCGGGCGGCCTATATCATGGGTGAAGATCCGCTCCAGACCGACGCCGAGCTGTCAGCGGTGCGCAAAGGCTTTGAGGATCTGGAGCTGGTGATCGTCCAGGATATCTTTATGACCAAAACCGCGGCGGCGGCGGATGTGATTCTCCCGTCGACCTCCTGGGGCGAGCATGAAGGTGTCTACACGGCGGCGGACCGCGGCTTCCAGCGCTTCTTTAAGGCGGTCGAGCCGAAGTGGGATTTGAAAACGGACTGGCAGATCATCAGCGAAATCGCCACCCGCATGGGCTACCCGATGCACTACAACAACACCCAGGAGATCTGGGACGAGCTGCGTCATCTCTGTCCGGATTTTTACGGTGCCACCTATGAAAAAATGGGCGAGCTGGGGTATATCCAGTGGCCGTGCCGGGACGAGTCGGAGGCCGACCAGGGGACGTCTTATCTCTTTAAGGAGAAATTCGATACCCCGAACGGGCTGGCGCAGTTCTTCACCTGCGACTGGGTCGCGCCGATCGATAAACTCACTGACGAGTTTCCGATGGTGCTCTCCACCGTGCGCGAAGTGGGCCACTACTCCTGCCGTTCAATGACCGGCAACTGTGCCGCGCTGGCGGCGCTGGCGGACGAGCCGGGCTACGCGCAGATCAACACCGCCGACGCCGAACGGCTCGGTATTGAAGATGAAGCGCTGGTGTGGGTGAACTCGCGTAAGGGCCGCGTCATTACCCGCGCGCAGGTCAGCGACCGTCCGAACAAAGGGGCGGTCTACATGACCTACCAGTGGTGGATTGGCGCCTGTAACGAACTGGTGACGGAGAACCTCAGTCCGATAACCAAAACGCCGGAGTATAAATACTGCGCCGTCAACGTGGAGCCGATTGCGGATCAGCACGCGGCGGAACAGTATGTGATCGACGAATATAACAAGCTGAAGGCCCGACTGCGTGAAAGCGCAATGGGTTAATGCTGTTAAATAATCGCTGACTAAATGGGGTGAGATATTCACCCCATTATTATTTCTGGCACCAATATTAATTACATCTATATATATTTCTGAAGGCGTCTCGCAGAAAAATGTAATTTGCGCGGAAATAAATTACATCTTTGCATTTTAATTCAGAGGGATAAGATATGCGGCGGGTGCTTAAGACTTTCTGTCTTGAGCATTGTTGAGGGACAGAAAGTGGAAAGCCCCGGGAAATTTGCATTTACCCGAGGCTACCCCTCAACTACCAACAGGTTGAGAGTAGCCTCTTATTCTTTTGTTAGCAAGGAGTAAAAGGCATGACGCCATTAAAAACTGCGTTAGGCATCGTCTTTATTATTTGCCTGACGATAGTGATCTTTACCTTTATTACTCGCGATAAGTTATGTGAGTTTTCAATAAAGAGTGAACATCAGGAGGTGGCGGCAAAATTAGCCTGCACCGCGGGCTAACCTCTTCGGGCGGAACGCATGTTCCGCCCGGCTTGTGGGATGCTGAGGTCTTAACGCACCCGTTTTTTTCTTCTGTCGCCGCGATTATACTGCGCGGCGTGTACCCAGATGATAAGAATCCATGAAAATCCTTTTTCTGATGTTGTTCTTTTTAACCGCATTTGCCCATGCCGATGAGATTGGCGGCCAGTATAAAAAGCAGGCTGAAGCGGGCAATGCGCGCGCGCAGTATTATCTCGCTGATACGTACTTCAGCTCCGGTGACAAAATGCAGGCAGCGCTATGGGCCGAGAAAGCCGCGAAAGGCGGTGATGTCGACGCCATGGGGTTACTCTCGCAGATCCTCTTTACGCAGGGGGATTATGCTCAGTCCAAAACGCTGGCGCAGCAGGCCACCATCGCAGGCAGCAAGCGCGGCACAATTATGCTGGCGCGCATTCTGGTGAACACGCAGGCGGGTAAAACCGACTATCCCCAGGCCATCAAGCTCCTGCAATCGGCGACCGAAGATATCGATAGCGACGCGGCGGTGGACGCGCAGCTGCTGCTGGGGCTGATTTATGCCAACGGTGTTGACGTCCCTCAGGATGACGCGCAGGCCGCGTCGTGGTTTAAACGCAGCTCGTCACTGTCACGTACCGGCTATGCGGAGTACTGGGCAGGAATGCTGTTCCAGCAGGGGGAGAAAGGGTTTATCACGCCGAATAAGCAGAAAGCGCTCTACTGGCTAAACCTGAGCTGTACCGAAGGGTTTGATACGGGGTGTGAGGAGTTTGATGCGTTGAGCGGAGAATAACGTGCCGGGTGGCGGCTTCGCCTTACCCGGCCTACAAAACCCGTAGGCCCGGTAAGCGCAACGCCACCGGGCTTAGGATGTTACTGGTCAGCCGTCTTATCAAAACGACCCAGCACCTCGCGTTCATACGCCAGCGCTTTTTTACGGTCGAATTTGTGTTCCCACTTGGAGATAACCAGCACCGCGAGCGCGTTACCCACCACGTTCAGCGCGGTACGCGCCATGTCGAGGATACGGTCCACACCGGCGATGAACGCCAGGCCTTCCAGCGGAATACCCACGCTGCCCAGCGTCGCCAGCAGCACCACGAAGGAGACGCCCGGCACGCCTGCGATGCCCTTTGAGGTCACCATCAGCGTCAGAACCAGTACGATCTCCTGCCACAGCGACAGGTCAATACCGTACAGCTGCGCGATAAAGATCGCCGCAATACTCTGGTACAGCGTCGAGCCATCCAGGTTAAAGGAGTAGCCGGTCGGCACCACGAAGCTCGTTATCGACGCTGGCGCACCGTACGCCTCCATCTTCTCGATAATGCGCGGCAGTACGCTCTCGGAGCTTGCGGTGGAATACGCCAGAATCAGCTCATCCTTCAGGATGCGGATCAGGATCCAGATACTCAGCCCGCACAGGCGCGCCACAATCCCCAGCACCACCAGCGCGAAGAACAGAATGGCGAAGTGCACCAGGAGCACCAGCTTCGCCAGCGGCCACAGGGAGGCAAAACCGAAGTTCGCCACGGTCACGGCGATCAGCGCAAAGACCCCAACCGGCGCATAGCGCATGACCATGTGGGTGACTTTGAACATGGTTTCGGAGATAGAGCGGAACACGGTCACCAGCGGCTCACGGTGCGTTGCCGGCAGGGAGGAGAGCCCCAGACCAAAGAGGACCGAGAAGAAGATGATCGGCAGCATCTCGCCTTTCGCCATCGACGCGATAATGTTGGTCGGCACCAGCGACAGGATCGTGCCCATCAGGCCGTGAGCGTGGCTCTGCACGTCAGCGGTCGTGCTTTGATATTTCGAAATATCCACCGTCGCCAGCTGCGACATATCAATCCCGGAACCTGGCTGGAATACGTTCGCCAGGGTGATGCCAAGAATGATGGCAACCGTGGTGATCACTTCGAAATAGATAATGGTTTTTGCACCGATGCGGCCTAACTGCTTCGCATCACCTACCCCAGCAATACCGACCACCAGCGTCGAGATCACAATGGGCACCACAATCATCTTGATCAGATGAATAAAGATATCACCCGCAGGGGAGAGAAGGTTCGCAATCAGCCACTCGCGGCTGTCGCTATGATAATGGAGGTAACTGCCCAGCAAGATGCCCAGCACAAGGGCCAGCAGGATCTGCCAGGCCAGGCTGACTTTCAAATTTTTCATAGAAACTGACTTCCTCAATGAAATCTCCGCACCAGCAAAACTGCATGAATATGGAGACATACTGAAAGGGTATGAATTGTGTTGCGTTGGCTTATGGGATTTTTTAACGCGCCGTATGAGTATCATTTGCACGGCATGCTGCGCAAGCCTTAAAGAACAAGGCATTTCACTGCAAAAAGGGTCACTGGCGGTAATTTATAGCAATTCGCATAAATAACCGTTTGTTATACAAAATATTTTCACTGCAAAAAAGTGAATAATTCTTCAGATGAATTATTTCCCTTCAAAGTTTCATTCGCTCAATTTTCATACGCTTCAGACAATGCGTGATCTGTCGCCCAAATACTAAACAAAGCTTGTAAAGCCCCTACTATTAACGTTTTTGCGACATATTATTAACATCTTACAAGGAGAAAAAAAGCCATGAGCCAAATACACAAACACGACATTCCCGCAAACATTGCGGACCGTTGCCTGATAAGCCCGGAGCAGTACCAGGAGAAATATCAGCAGTCTATTTCCAGCCCTGACGCGTTCTGGGGCGAACAGGGCCACATCCTCGACTGGATCAAACCTTATCAGAAGGTAAAGAACACCTCTTTCGCGCCGGGTAACGTCTCCATTAAATGGTATGAAGACGGCACGCTGAACCTGGCGGCGAACTGCCTGGACCGCCATCTTGCCGAACGCGGCAACGAAACAGCCATTATCTGGGAAGGCGACGACGCCTCTCAGAGCAAACACATCTCCTATAAAGAACTGCACCGCGACGTCTGCCGCTTCGCCAACGTGCTGCTGGCCCAGGGCATTAAAAAAGGCGACGTGGTGGCTATCTATATGCCCATGGTGCCGGAAGCCGCGGTGGCTATGCTGGCCTGCGCGCGCATCGGTGCGATCCACTCCGTGATCTTCGGCGGCTTCTCGCCGGAAGCGGTTGCCGGACGCATCGTTGACTCTAATTCGAAGCTGGTGATCACCGCTGACGAGGGCGTGCGCGCCGGTCGCGGTATTCCGCTGAAGAAAAACGTCGATGAAGCGCTGAAAAACCCGAACGTGAAGTCCATCAATAACGTCATTGTTTTTAAACGTACGGGCGGCAACATCGACTGGCACGAGGGGCGCGACCTGTGGTGGAGCGATCTGATTGAAAACGCGAGTGACCAGCATCAGCCGGAAGAGATGAACGCGGAAGATCCGCTGTTTATCCTTTATACCTCCGGCTCCACCGGTAAGCCGAAGGGCGTACTGCACACCACCGGCGGCTATCTGGTGTACGCCGCGACGACCTTTAAATACGTTTTCGACTACCATCCGGGCGACATCTACTGGTGCACCGCCGACGTGGGCTGGGTCACCGGTCACAGCTACCTGCTGTACGGCCCGCTGGCCTGCGGCGCAACGACGCTGATGTTTGAAGGCGTACCGAACTGGCCGACCCCGGCGCGCATGTGCCAGGTGGTTGATAAGCACCAGGTTAACATTCTCTACACCGCGCCAACGGCGATACGTGCGCTGATGGCGGAAGGGGATAAAGCCATCGAGGGAACTGACCGCTCTTCCCTGCGCATCCTCGGCTCCGTAGGCGAGCCGATCAACCCGGAAGCCTGGGAGTGGTACTGGAAGAAAATCGGCAACGAGAAGTGCCCGGTGATGGACACCTGGTGGCAGACCGAAACCGGCGGCTTCATGATCACGCCAATGCCGGGCGCGACGCAGTTGAAAGCCGGTTCCGCCACGCGCCCGTTCTTCGGCGTACAGCCTGCACTGGTGGACAACGAAGGCAATCCGCAGGAAGGCGCCACCGAAGGCAACCTGGTGATCGTCGATTCCTGGCCAGGCCAGGCACGCACCCTGTTCGGCGACCATGAGCGCTTCGAGCAGACCTACTTCTCGACCTTCAAAAACATGTACTTCAGCGGCGACGGCGCGCGCCGGGATGAAGACGGTTATTACTGGATCACCGGACGCGTGGACGACGTGCTGAACGTTTCCGGCCACCGTCTGGGTACGGCAGAGATTGAGTCCGCGCTGGTGTCGCATCCGAAGATTGCCGAAGCGGCGGTAGTCGGCATTCCGCACAACATCAAGGGCCAGGCGATTTACGCCTACGTCACGCTGAACCACGGTGAAGAGCCGTCGCCGGAGCTGTATACCGAGGTGCGCAACTGGGTACGTAAAGAGATTGGCCCGCTTGCCACGCCGGACGTACTGCACTGGACAGACTCGCTGCCGAAAACCCGTTCCGGCAAGATTATGCGCCGTATCCTGCGCAAAATCGCGGCAGGCGATACCAGCAACCTCGGCGATACCTCAACGCTTGCCGATCCTGGCGTGGTGGACAAACTGCTCGAAGAGAAGCAGGCCATCGCGATGCCATCATAATCTTTTCTCCCTCTCCCCTCACCCTAACCCTCTCCCCATAGGGGAGAGGGGATAAAACAAACCAACCTTACCTCTGGAGATTTCTGTGATGAATCATGATATTTGTCAGCAGATAGAGAATAGTGCGCACTACAGGGAGCTCGTCGAAAAACGGCAACGGTTTGCCTTCATCCTTTCCATCATCATGCTGATTATCTACGTCGGCTTTATTCTGCTGATCGCCTTTGCGCCGCAGTGGCTCGGGACGCCGCTGCACGCCGGAACCAGCGTTACGCGCGGTATCCCGATTGGCATTGGCGTTATCGTTATTTCGTTTGTGCTGACGGGTGTGTACGTCTGGCGTGCGAACGGTGAATTCGATCGTCTTAATAAAGCAGTACTGCAAGAGGTAAAAGCATCATGAAGCGAGTCCTGACGGCGCTTGCCGCCACACTTCCCTTTGCTGCCCAGGCGGCGGATGCCCTTACCGGCGAGGTTCAGCGCCAGCCCACCAACTGGCAGGCTATCGTCATGTTCCTGATTTTCGTGGTGCTGACGCTGTACATTACGTACTGGGCATCGAAACGCGTGCGCTCCCGTAACGATTACTACACCGCGGGCGGCAACATAACCGGCTTCCAGAACGGGCTGGCGATTGCGGGTGACTTTATGTCTGCCGCCTCGTTCCTCGGGATCTCCGCGCTGGTTTACACCTCCGGCTACGACGGCCTGATCTACTCCCTCGGCTTCCTCGTCGGCTGGCCGATCATTCTGTTCCTGATTGCCGAGCGCCTGCGTAACCTTGGTCGCTACACCTTTGCCGACGTGGCCTCCTACCGTCTGAAGCAAGGCCCTATCCGCATGCTCTCCGCCTGCGGTTCGCTGGTGGTCGTGGCGCTGTACCTGATTGCCCAGATGGTGGGCGCAGGCAAGCTGATCGAGCTGCTGTTCGGCCTGAACTACCACGTCGCGGTGGTGCTGGTGGGCGTGCTGATGGTGATGTACGTTCTGTTCGGCGGCATGCTGGCCACCACCTGGGTGCAGATCATCAAAGCCGTGCTGCTGCTGTTCGGCGCCAGCTTTATGGCCTTTATGGTGATGAAACACGTCGGCTTCAGCTTCAATAACCTGTTTACCGAAGCGATGTCGGTACACCCGAAAGGAGAAGCGATCATGAGCCCGGGCGGGCTGGTGAAAGATCCGATATCCGCGCTCTCGCTCGGTCTCGGCCTGATGTTTGGTACTGCGGGGCTGCCGCACATTCTGATGCGTTTCTTCACCGTGTCAGACGCGCGTGAAGCGCGCAAGAGCGTGTTCTACGCCACCGGTTTCATGGGCTACTTCTACATTCTGACCTTCATTATCGGCTTCGGCGCGATCATGCTGGTGGGGGCGAACCCGGCGTTTAAAGACGCGGCGGGCGCGCTGATTGGCGGTAACAACATGGCGGCGGTGCACCTGGCCGACGCGGTGGGCGGTAACCTGTTCCTCGGCTTTATCTCCGCCGTGGCCTTCGCCACCATCCTTGCGGTGGTCGCCGGGCTGACGCTGGCGGGCGCGTCTGCGGTATCGCACGACCTCTACGCCAACGTCTTCCGTAAAGGCGCGAGCGAGCGCGACGAGCTGAAGGTTTCCAAAATCACCGTGCTGGTGCTGGGGGTGGTCGCCATTCTGCTGGGCATTCTCTTCGAGAAGCAGAACATCGCCTTCATGGTAGGGCTGGCCTTCTCGATTGCGGCGAGCTGTAACTTCCCGATCATTCTGCTCTCCATGTACTGGTCAAAACTGACCACCCGTGGGGCGATGATTGGCGGCTGGCTGGGGCTGCTGACGGCAGTGGTTCTGATGATCCTCGGCCCGACGATTTGGGTGCAGATCCTCGGTCACGAAAGCGCTATCTTCCCGTATGAATACCCGGCGCTGTTCTCCATTGCCGTGGCGTTTATCGGGATCTGGTTCTTCTCGGCCACCGACAACTCGCCGGAGGGTAACCTGGAGCGTGAGAAATTCCGCGCCCAGTTTATCCGCTCGCAGACCGGCCTGGGCGTTGAGCAGGGCCGCGCGCACTAAGCCTTTCTCCCCGGTCATGCTGGCCGGGGAGCTTAAAACATCACCCACGCCACCAGCGGCGCGATTAATACCATCGTCACGCCCGACAGCATCATCACCAGGCTTGCCACCACGCCCTCCTGCTGACCGAGTTCATACGAACGCGCCGTCCCCGCACCGTGCGACGCCGCGCCAAAGCCCGCCCCTTTCGCCATCCCTTCCCGAATGGACAGCCGCAGAAACAGCATATCGCCCACCGCCATGCCGAATACGCCGGTGACGACCACAAACAGCGCCACCAGATCCGGCTGCCCGCCGAGCGGTTTGGCGGCCGCCAGCGCAAACGGCGTGGTCACCGAGCGCACGGCCAGGCTGCGCTGAATTTCATCGGAGAGGGTAAATAGCCGCGCCAGCCAGACGGAGCTACAGACCGCCACCACCGTCGCGGTGACGACCCCCGCGCTGAGCGACATCCAGTGGCGTTTGATAATCGCCAGGTTGTCATACACCGGCACCGCAAAGGCGATAGTCGCCGGGCCGAGCAGCCACAACAGCCAGTGGGATTCACCAATGTAGTTCTGCCAGGAGATATGGCCGAAGACCAGCATCAGCACCAGCAGGATGGGCGTGAAGACCAGCGGCATCAGCGGCAGCGTGCGAAAGCGGCGATACAGGCGCTTGTTGGCAAAGTAGATGGCGACCGTCACGATCAGGCACAGCACGCTTATCTGAAAGTTAGTCATGCTTTTGCCTGCTGATTTCGAACCGGTACACCTTATCCACCACCCAGGCGGTGGCCCCCAGCACCATCAGCGTGCTCAGGGCAATAACCGCGAAGATGCGCCAGCCGTCGACCATCAGCAGCTGCGCATAGTTCACCACCGCCACCACGGCCGGAACGAAAAACAGCAGCATCTCCGCCAGCAGCCAGCGCGCGCCGGCGCGCACCCAGCTGAGGGGCAACGCGCGGCAGAGGATCAGCGCCAGCATCAGTACCATCCCCACCAGGTTGGCGGGTAAAGGCAGGTGCAGCCAGTCGACAAGATATTCCGCAAAAACAAACAGTCCCGCGTAAAGCAGTACCTGAACCGGGACCTGGAGTCGTTGCACAACGGCAGGCGTAACACGGCTTAACGCCACGGCCATGGTTTTTTTCCTCAGAATTGAGACGAGGCGCCAGTATAGTGAGCGTACGTCATCGACTGAAATGAATTAAAATCATCGAAGGTATAGTTTCGAGGAATAATCATGGACATAAGAACGCTGCGCTATTTTGTCGAGGTGGTTCGCCAGCAAAGTTTTACCCGCGCAGCGGAGAAGTTGTTCGTTACCCAGCCGACCATCAGCAAGATGCTGAAAAACCTCGAAGACGAGCTGAACTGTACCCTGCTTATTCGTGACGGACGCAAGCTGCTGCTGACCGATACCGGGCGCGTGGTGTTCGAGCGCGGGCTGGCGATCCTGGCAGAGTTCCGCCAGCTGGAGGCCGAGCTTGGCGACATTAATCACCTGACAAAAGGGCTGCTGCGGCTCGGTATTCCGCCGATGGTCGGCATGATGATGGCCGGGCCGATAAGCCTCTTCCGCCAGCGCTACCCCGGCGTTGAGCTTAAAATTTCTGAGTTTGGCGGCCTGACCGTGCAGCAGGCGGTGATGAACGGCGAGCTGGACGTGGCCATGACGGCCCTTCCCGTGGAGGAAGAGAGCGGGCTGGCAACGCTGCCGCTGTTCAGCCATCCGCTGTGCGTGCTGGTGCCCCGCTCCGGCGACTGGCTGAAAGTTGAGTCGGTGAACCCCGAGCGGCTCGGCGAGCACCCGCTGCTGATTTACAACGAAGATTTCGCCTTAAGCCGCCAGCTGATGGCGCTGTTTAATCACCATAACGTGAAGCCCCGCATTGCGGTGCGCAGCGGCCAGTGGGATTTCCTCGCGGCAATGGTCCAGGCGGGCGTGGGGATTGCCATTCTGCCGCAGCCGATTTGCGAACGGCTGGATAAAAACACGCTGCGCTGGATCCCGCTGGAGAGCGACCTGCACTGGCAGTTAGGGATGATCTGGCGTGAAGGGGTGTATCTGTCGCACAGCGCACAGGCGTGGCTGCAATGTTGCGAGGGGTTTTGGGTGCGGTCTGAATAGTGCCGGGTGGAGGCTTCGCCTTACCCGGCCTACGGTTCAAATGTAGGCCCGGTAAGCGCAGCGCCACCGGGCAACAACGCGCTACTGATTCTCTATCAACAGCGCTTCCAGCAGATCCAGATCGTGCAGCAGCTTTTGCAGCGTCTCGTTGCTGATCTGACGCGTCGCGCGCAGGTGATACAGCTCGGCACGCTCGGAGCGCAGCGCCGCCAGGCGGAAACGACGCTCGAGGTTCTCTTCCTGCAACGAACTTTCCACGTCGTTACGCCCGTCAGCACGACGGCGCAAATTACCAATCACGCGTGAACTGACTTCCTTCAGCAGCTGGTTATCAATGTTCTCTTCGGCATCGGCTGCCAGACGCTCCTCCATCTTCTCAATGGCGACAATCGCGACTTCCGCCGTCGCCGCGCGGGCAATCCGCTCTTCTTTATGCTGCTGCGAAGAGTCACCCGCATCAATGTGTTGCAGCAGAATCGGCAGCATAATCACGCCGACGAACAGCGAGAAGAGGATCACGCCCGCCGCCAGGAACACCAGTTCGTAACGCGCCGGGAAGACGTCGCCCGTTGGCAGGAGCAGCGGAATGGAGAGCACACCGGCAAGAGTGATCGCCCCGCGCACGCCGGCGAAAGAGGCAATCAGCAGCTCGCGCGTGGTCCAGGAGCCGAACTCCATCGGCTTTTTCGTCAGGAAGCGGACGCTGAACTTTTTCATCGTCCACAGCCAGCCGAAACGCACCAGCATCAGCGCAAGGTAGATGAGCACGATATCGGTAAACAACATCCAGACTTCAACGTTCGGATCGGCTTCTGCCGCGATCAGCGAAGATTCCATAATGCCCGGCAACTGTAGACCCAACAGCAGGAAGACCATGCCGTTGAACACGAATTCCAGCATCGCCCAGGTACTGTTTGCACGCAGGCGCATCGCCAGCGGCGCGCGGCGCATCACGCCGGAGCGGGTGATGGTCATCCCCGCGGCTACCGCTGCCAGAATGCCCGACACGCCGATATGTTCGGCGATCAGATAAGAGGCAAACGGCAGCAGGAACAGCAGAACGATTTGCGTCGCCGGTTCATCGCCGCCCCAGCGACTGAGGAAGCGCAGCGAACGACCGTACAGCCAGCTCACCACAAAGCCTGCGAGGATCCCGCCAATCGCCACCTTGAAGAATTCCAGGGTCGCGCCACCAATGGTAAAGACCATGGTGCCCATGGCTACCGCCACGGCAAACTTCAGGGCCACCAGGCCGGAAGCGTCGTTCATCAACGCTTCACCCTGCAAAATGCCCATGATTTTCTTTGGAATGCGCCCTTCGCCTACGATGCCAGACAGCGCCACGGCGTCGGTCGGCGACAGCACGGCGGCCAGCGCAAAGGCGGGAATTAACGGGATACCCGGTACAGCCCAGTAGATCAGGAAACCTATCCCGACCACGGTAACGACCACCAGCGCCAGCGCCAGGCCGAAGATCTCTCGACCGTGCTCAAGAAATTCGCGCGTCGGCGTTTTCCACCCATCGGCAAACAGCAGCGGCGGGATAAACAGCACGAGGAACAGTTCCGGATCGAACTCCACGTGCAGGCCGAACGTCGGCCACGCCAGCAGCGCGCCGATGGCTATTTGCATTAAAGGCAGGGGGACCTGGAAGGGCAGTACGCGTGTAACCACCCCGGATAATGAGACCACAAGGGTCATGATGAGTATTGTGAAGAAAATTTCCATGCGTTCCCTGTTTGCTGTGTTTCTTTTTAAGCCAAACCTGAGGCGTCGTGCCTCTTATTCTATCCTCTCCAGAGTAACGCAAAAGGCAACGGGATGAGTCCTGAAAATAAAAACGGGCGGCCTGAGCCACCCGTTTTCGCATCAATGGATAATTTAGATTGCCCAGCCGCCCGCGTAGAACGCGACCAGCGCAACGGCGATCACCACGGTGCCGATGTTCAGCTTGCGCCACTCACCGGAGACCAGGCGGCCAATCACCAGCGAGGCGAAGCCGATCATGATGCCGGTCACGATGTTACAGGTCAGCACGATGAATACTGCGGTGATCAGGCCGGACATGGCGTCGACAAAATCCGCGAAGTCTATTTTCGCCACGTTGCTCAGCATCAGCAGGCCGACGTACATCAGCGCTGGCGCGGTCGCATACGCAGGCACCAGGTAGGAGAGCGGAGAGAGGAACAGGATCAGCAGGAACAGCACGCCAACGGTGATGGCCGTCAGGCCGGTTTTACCGCCTGCTGCCGTACCCGCTGCGGATTCGATGTACACCGCCGCAGGCGCCGCGCCCACCAGACCAGAGAAGACGCTGCTCAGGGAGTCGGTGGTCAGCGCTTTGCCGCCGTCGATGATCTGGCCGTCTTTATCCAGCAGGTTAGCCTGTCCCGCCACCGCGCGGATGGTCCCGGTGGCGTCAAACACCGCCGTCATCACCAGCGCCAGCACGCTTGGCAGGATCACCGGGTTCAGCGCGCCCACGATATCCAGGCTGCCGATCAGGGAGTTGCCGTTGTCGTCGCTCAGCGACGGCATGGCGAAAATACCGGAAAAGTGAACGGTCGGGTCGAAGATCAGACCGACGATGGACACGCCGATAATGGTCAGCAGAATGCCGCCCGGCACCTTCAGTTTTTCCAGGCCGATAATCACCGCCAGCCCCACCAGCGACATGATCACCGGGAAGCTCGCAAAGTTACCCAGCGCAACCGGCAGGCCGTCCAGCGGATTCTTGATGACCAGACCCACGCCGTTGGCGGCAATCAGCAGCAGGAACAGGCCAATACCGATACCGGTGCCATGCGCCACGCCCTGCGGCAGGTTGCGCAAAATCCAGCTGCGGATGCCGGTGGCAGAAATCACAGTGAACAGTACGCCCATCAGGAACACCGCGCCGAGCGCTACGGGGACGCTGATCTGCTGGCCCAGTACCAGGCTGAAAGCGGTAAACGCGGTCAGGGAGATGGCGCAGCCGATCGCCAGCGGCAGGTTCGCCCACAGCCCCATCACGATGGAGCCAACGCCCGCTACCAGACAGGTGGCAACGAAGACCGCCGCGGGCGGGAAGCCGGCTTTGCCGAGCATGCCCGGCACTACGATGACGGAGTACACCATCGCCAGAAACGTGGTCAGACCGGCAACAACTTCCTGGCGCACGGTACTGCCGCGAGCAGAAATTTTAAACATGGCGTCAAGTGAACCGCCGGTACGCGCAGATGGCGTAGACATAGAAAACATCCCCTGAAAATTTTTATTGAAAGTCCGTAAGCGTGGTGGAGACTCCACTGCCAGCGAAACGTCAAATCCTTGTGCTGCGTTTGCGACGAAAGGGGCGTCACAAAAAAAGCAAACGTTTAGCTCCGCGCTTACAAAACGGGTGGTCAAATGTAGGCAAACGATTATCTAGCCTAATACCCGCCCTTTTCAACTGAACTTTCTCGTTTTTCGCTAAAATCACCTCATGGCGATGAAGAATTAAGCAGAGGATGCGCAAACGTTATCGTCCATGCGCAATTTCGTTACATTTCACGCCTCGCCGGGGATGGTCAGCGGGCCGCCTTTCTCCAACGTGGTCTGCCAGCCCGGACGCGCCTCCACGTTCTGTTTCCATGCCGCTATGTGACTGAGATTGTCGATACCGCCCCGCGCCAGCAGGGCGAAGATCGGAAAACTCATCTGGATATCCGCCATGGACAGCGCGTCGCCGGCAAACCAGGGGTTTTCGGCAAGATGCGCGTCAATAAAGCGCGCGTGCGTTTCCAGCTGGCGGTTGAGATATGCTTTCTGCACTCCCTGCCCCAGCGCTTTGCCCAGCGTGCGCAGGCCAAACGGTACCGGAGGCTTGCCGAGGCTGTTAAACACCAGCTTCATTAACAGCAGCGGCATCAGTGATCCTTCGGCGTAATGCAGCCAGAAACGGTACTGCACCTTGCTGGCGGGATCTAACGGTTTGAATCGTGACTCCGGATCGTACGTTTCCTGAAGATATTCCAGAATCGCCCCTGATTCGGCCAGAACCAGTCCGTTATCTTCGAGTACCGGGGATTTTCCCAGCGGATGCACTTTTTTGAGCGAGTCTGGCGCGAGCATGGTTTTTTCGCGCTGGTAGCGCACGATGTCGTACGTCAGACCCAGCTCCTCCAGCGCCCAGAGGACGCGATGGGAACGAGACTGGTTAAGGTGGTGGACCGTTAGCATGATGTTCTCCGGTGATTGCTACTTTTTAACTATAGAAAACTGAACAACTTCACGAAAAAAATTCGGCTAAAATCCTATCGTCTGCGGTGGCAAAAACGGCGGCCAGGCATAAAATTAAAGTGTCAGTACAAACCGGAACCTCCTCCACAAGCTCGACACGAGGGGTACTGATGTCGGGGGAAACCCTCCCGTGAACCAGCGGGATAGAGAGAAAGACAAAGACCGGAAAAAACTAAAGCGCCCTTAGTGGCGCTTTAGTTCTTTATGCTTGTTGCCGGGTGGCGCAGCGCCACTCGGCGAAGGGGCCGCAGAATATCAATCCTCCTCCAGCAGACGCGCCCCCGTTCCCTGCTCGCCCAGCCTGTCGCCCGGGTTACGCAGTGGGCAGTCGCTACGTGATAAACACCCGCAGCCAATGCAGCCGTCCAGTTCATCGCGCAGGGCCACCAGCGTGTGAATACGACGATCAAGCTCTTCACGCCACTGGGACGACAGCTGCTTCCACTCTTTCGCGCTCAGCGAGTGTCCTTCCGGCAATACGCCGAACGCGTCGCCGATGGTGGCCAGGGGGATACCGATACGTTGCGCAATTTTGATAATCGCCACGTAGCGGAGCACGTCGCGGGTGTAGCGCCGCTGGTTTCCGGCGTTACGGATACTTTTTATTAACCCTTTGCTTTCATAGAAGTGGAGCGCCGACACCGCCACGCCGCTTCGCTTCGCCACTTCACCGGGGGTTAACAGCGCTTTGATGCGCGGTAATCTCTTTTCCATAAAACCTCTTTACCTCAAGTTAACTTGAGGAATTATACTCCCCCGCAGAGAAAACGACGAATCAACCGAGAAAGTTGTATCTACAGAGGGGCAACCTTATGTCGCATCAGCAAATTATTCAGACGCTTATTGAATGGATTGATGAACATATCGACCAGCCGTTAAACATTGATGTGGTCGCTAAGAAGTCGGGCTATTCGAAATGGTATTTACAGAGAATGTTCCGCACCGTGATGCATCAAACGCTGGGTGACTACATTCGCCAGCGCAGGCTACTGCTGGCGGCGCAGGCGTTACGCTCAACGCAGCGGCCCATTTTTGATATCGCAATGGATCTGGGCTATGTGTCGCAGCAGACCTTTTCCCGCGTCTTCCGCCGCGAGTTTGACCGGACGCCGAGCGACTACCGCCACCAGCTTAATTAATGCGCGTTAACGCGAGGATTGCTGCTGCCAGGCCATAAATGCCTGGGGCGGCATCGCTTTCGCGAAGTGCCATCCCTGACAATACTGCACGCCTCGCTTCAGCAGCCAGCTAACCTGCTCGGCGGTCTCCACCCCTTCCGCTATGGTTTTCAACCGCAGGCTTTGCGCCATCTCAATGATGTGCTCAGCAATAAGGTGGCTGGTGCTGTTAGTGGCTAAGGTATCGATAAAAGATTTATCGATTTTCAGAATATCGACGTTCAGGGAATAGAGATTATGCAGGTTTGAGTAGCCGGTTCCGAAGTCATCGATTGCCACCTCATAGCCCGCCTGGCGAAACGCCTGGATAACCGGCGTGGTTTTTGGCACGTCGATAAACCCCCGCTCCGTCACCTCTATTTTGATCTGCTGGGCGCGAACCGAGTAAAAGCGGGCTTTATCTGAGATCAGGGCGATAAGACGCGAAGAGTGGAAATCCGAAGCCGACAGGTTAATCGAGACATACAGCTCGGGATGAGCGGCAAGAAAATACCCAAGATCGCTGAACACCTCCTCCACAACGTAATCGGTAATGCGCGCGATCATGCCCTCTTTTTCTGCCAGCGGAATAAATTCAGCCGGGCTCATGACCTGCCCGTTAAATCCAGGCCAGCGCAATAGCGCCTCCGCCCCGACGCACTGATTATTTTTAATATCAATAATGGGCTGATAATGTACGCACAGCTGGCGATTATTCAGCGCCCGGTGCAGAAGACGGCCAGGCGAATTGAATTCGCGGTGTGTACGCGACCACACCAGCAGAATAATTATGCTGCAAATCATCCCCAACGGTAGCGTCAGGGTAGCCTGGTGATAAAACGTTTCATAAAAACGGGCACTGGACGTTGAAACGATGGCCGCAATGGGCCGCTGCCCGGATTTCACGATCGTATAAAAACGGTTATCCTGCTGAAAAGTCGTTTCCTCATGCCGAATCAACGAATGCAATAAAGGGATATTGGCTTTCTGGCTAACGGAAAAGAATGCATTGCTGACGGTGTCATATACTCCCCACGACAGGGAACGATCGTCTGACATCACCTCACTGTACGATAGCGGATTGACCACGACGACATAATTTCCGCGCTGCACATATATCATTTTATAGCCATTGAAAAATGGCGTATCGCGAAAATAATAGATGGAAACATCAGGTTTCCGTGTGTAATTGGCCGCGGGGATGGTGTAAGGGTGGTCCGGTGTATAAATGGTTGAACAGAGAAAATTCTGGCCTTCAGCATATATTAAATCAGCAACAAAAAGACGACCGCGGGAAACGTTCAACATATATTGACGATGCGCTGGCGTACAAACTTTGCCCTGATATTTTTCCGCGTCTTCCCGGGCCAGATCAACCTGTTGAATAACCCGTTCAGTTTTGTTTAAAGCCAGTTCAGCGAACGTGCGCAGCTGGGAGCTGATTTCCGACTCGGCTCTTAGCTGGGCAAACCATAGCGCAAGCATCACCGGCAGCATAACTACCATGATAATCCCTGCCACTTTGAGCATCTTGCGCTGCGCGCTACGATTCATTTCCCGCTCTGTATCCCTGCATGATGTACGCCTGTAGCAATGAAGGCCGGCTGCTTTGATAAACAGGCGATTACGTTGCATGAATCACAGGAAGTTAGCAACTGACTTTTGCTATTAAAAATCCTAAAATTCGTGATGCCGATAATATTCTCCCGTAAGCCAAACTAAAAGTATTGGTTTCGTTTTCGATAAGAAGAATAATTCTTCGCGATGGGCATTAAAGTTCCCTAACTGAAATAGCCTGCTATTTTTTCTTCTGCTGATTTATAAATAATCAGATGCCAGAATCGATTTTCCTCTTCCCGTACGCCTGGCGTCATATAATGGTTTATCGGCACGCATCAGTATGGCTGAAGTATCCCGTTGCCCCTGACACACTTCAGCCATGCGCGGCTCGTCAGCGGACTCAACGCTGACTCAGGAGGGGCTTGCCCCAGGGCACGTTGCGTTGCGACGTCAGCTTCACCACGGCCAGCATGCTGTCGTTAGTCATCTCGCGCCTTTATCTTTCACAGGTCATTAATCGATAGACTGACTGCTGTAAACCCTTTACAGCCGATCGTGTATTGCAAAGGTTTTGCTATCTGAATGAATTAAATATAAAAATTCACCGCAGACGCTGAAGTGAGCGTCGACGATATATTTTCCTGAGTTATAAAACCACTTTTACTCCACGCAGACACTGGCGAATAAAACAGCAAATGTGATATAGTTCACACATCTTATGTAACGAGAAACATTGTTTCATTTCAGTTCGTCTGTTTTGTCGAGGATGGGTTATATGGCAACCATTACCACCAGCATGGTGCTCCTGCGCTGGCCGTTGTTGAGCGCGGTTTTGATGTTCCTGGCCAGCACGTTAAACATTCAGTTCCGAAAGTCCGACTATGCAGGTCTTGCTGTAATTAGCACCCTGTTGGGATTGGGCGCCGCATGCTGGTTCGCGACAGGTCTGCTCGGCATTACGCTGGTGGATATGGCCGCCGTCTGGGAAAACATCAAAGTAGTGATGGTTGAAGCCATGAGCCATACCCCACCAGACTGGCCGATGGTGATTACCTGATAGCCTGTTAATAAAAAACCCAGACTGGTGTCTGGGTTTTTTTGTGCTTTACGCGTCTGGATATCAGAACGGGATATCGTCGTCGAAATCCATTGGCGGTTCGTTAGACGGTGCCGGAGCAGACTGCTGTTGTGGACGAGACTGCGCGCCGCCGCTGAACTGGTTGCCGCCCTGAGGCTGCTGAGGCTGACCCCAACCACCCTGCTGCTGGTTCTGACCGCCACCTGCCGGTGCGCCACCGCCCTGACGGCCACCCAGCATCTGCATGGTGCCGCCCACGTTCACCACCACTTCCGTGGTGTATTTTTCCTGACCGGATTGGTCAGTCCATTTGCGGGTACGCAGCTGGCCTTCAATGTAAACCTGAGAGCCTTTACGCAGATACTCACCGGCCACTTCGGCCAGTTTGCCAAACAGCACAACGCGGTGCCATTCGGTCTGCTCTTTCATTTCACCGGTCGCTTTATCACGCCAGGATTCGGAAGTAGCCAGCGTAATGTTGGCAACTGCGCCACCACTCGGCATGTAGCGTACTTCCGGGTCCTGGCCCAGATTACCGACGAGAATCACCTTGTTTACGCCTCTGCTGGCCATGTTCGTGTCTCCTGAATACGTTTCTTAATAGTGTAAACGCGCGAGTGTACCATTTCCATGCGACACTTTGATAGTTGCGTAGCATGTTCCAGAGTTCTCTCGCGGACTCGACATTGTTACACAGTGAATCGGAAAATGCATTCCAATACTGTATATTCAAACAGGTCATTTTGTGTCATAATTAGCCGTTTCTGACAGCCGTTTGTCCTTCAAACAAATCAGGCAATCCGTGTTCCAACCGGGAAAGGTGAATGGATAAGATCGAAGTTCGGGGCGCCCGCACCCACAATCTCAAGAATATCAACCTCATAATCCCTCGCGACAAACTCATCGTCGTGACCGGGCTTTCGGGGTCTGGCAAATCCTCACTGGCTTTCGACACCTTGTATGCCGAAGGACAGCGTCGTTACGTTGAATCGCTCTCGGCGTACGCGCGTCAGTTCCTGTCGCTGATGGAAAAACCGGATGTCGACCACATTGAAGGGTTATCCCCTGCTATCTCCATTGAGCAGAAATCCACGTCGCATAACCCGCGTTCCACGGTCGGTACCATTACCGAAATTCACGACTACCTGCGCCTGCTGTATGCGCGCGTAGGCGAGCCGCGCTGCCCGGACCACGACGTCCCGCTGGCGGCCCAGACCGTCAGCCAGATGGTGGATAACGTGCTGTCGCAGCCGGAAGGCAAGCGCCTGATGCTGCTGGCGCCAATCATTAAAGAGCGTAAGGGTGAGCACACCAAAACGCTGGAAAACCTGGCAAGCCAGGGCTATATCCGCGCCCGTATCGACGGTGAAGTGTGTGACCTGTCGGATCCACCAAAGCTGGAGCTGCAAAAGAAACACACCATTGAAGTGGTGATTGACCGCTTTAAGGTGCGTGAAGATCTGGCGACGCGTCTGGCGGAATCCTTTGAAACGGCGCTGGAGCTCTCCGGCGGCACGGCGGTGGTCTCCGATATGGACGACGCCAAAGCGGAAGAGCTGCTCTTCTCCGCCAACTTTGCCTGCCCGATTTGCGGCTACAGCATGCGCGAGCTGGAACCGCGTCTGTTCTCATTCAACAACCCGGCAGGCGCGTGTCCGACCTGTGACGGCCTGGGCGTTCAGCAGTATTTCGACCCGGACCGCGTGATCCAGAACCCGGAGCTGTCGCTGGCGGGCGGAGCGATTCGCGGCTGGGATAAGCGTAACTTTTACTACTTCCAGATGCTGAAATCGCTGGCAGAGCACTATAAGTTCGACGTTGAAGCCCCGTGGGCCAGCCTGAGCGCGAACGTGCACAAAGTGATCCTGTTCGGTTCCGGCAAAGAGAACATTGAGTTCAAATACATGAACGATCGCGGCGATACCTCCGTGCGTCGCCACCCGTTCGAAGGGGTGCTGCACAACATGGAGCGCCGCTACAAAGAGACCGAATCCAGCGCGGTGCGCGAGGAGCTGGCGAAGTTCATCAGCAATCGCTCCTGCGCCACCTGTGAGGGCACGCGTCTGCGTCGCGAAGCGCGCCACGTGTTTGTTGAAAATACGGCGCTGCCGACCATCTCAGACATGAGCATCGGCCACGCGATGGACTTCTTCAACAACCTGAAGCTTTCCGGTCAGCGCGCGAAAATTGCCGAAAAAGTGCTGAAAGAGATCGGCGACCGCCTCAAGTTCCTCGTGAACGTCGGCCTGAACTACCTGACGCTTTCCCGCTCGGCGGAAACGCTCTCCGGCGGTGAAGCCCAGCGTATCCGTCTGGCGAGCCAGATTGGCGCCGGTCTTGTGGGCGTGATGTACGTGCTCGATGAGCCCTCTATCGGCCTGCACCAGCGCGACAACGAGCGTCTGCTCGGCACGCTGGTACACCTGCGCAACCTCGGCAACACGGTGATCGTGGTGGAACACGACGAAGACGCCATTCGCGCGGCAGATCACGTGATCGACATCGGCCCGGGCGCGGGCGTGCACGGCGGTCAGGTGGTGGCGGAAGGGACGCTGAAGGACATTATGGCGGTGCCCGAGTCGCTGACCGGCCAGTACATGAGCGGCAAGCGCAAGATTGAAGTGCCAAAACAGCGCGTCGCGGCGAACCCGGAAAAAGTGCTGAAGCTGACCGGGGCGCGCGGCAACAACCTGAAGGACGTCACCCTGACGCTGCCTGTCGGGCTGTTTACCTGCATTACCGGCGTGTCCGGTTCCGGTAAATCGACGCTGATTAACGACACGCTGTTCCCGATTGCGCAGACGGCGCTGAACGGCGCGACGCTGGCTGAACCTGCACCGTACCGCGACATTCAGGGGCTGGAGCATTTCGACAAGGTTATCGACATCGACCAGAGCCCGATTGGCCGCACCCCGCGTTCCAACCCGGCGACCTATACCGGCGTCTTCACGCCCGTACGTGAACTCTTCGCCGGCGTACCGGAAGCGCGTTCGCGCGGGTATACCCCAGGACGCTTCAGCTTTAACGTGCGCGGCGGCCGCTGTGAAGCGTGTCAGGGCGACGGCGTGATCAAGGTTGAGATGCACTTCCTGCCGGATATCTACGTGCCGTGCGACCAGTGCAAAGGCAAGCGCTATAACCGCGAAACGCTGGAGATTAAATACAAAGGCAAGACCATCCACGAAGTGCTGGATATGACCATCGAAGAGGCGCGCGAGTTCTTTGACGCCGTCCCTGCGCTGGCGCGTAAGCTGCAAACCCTGATGGACGTGGGCCTGACCTACATTCGCCTGGGGCAGTCAGCAACAACCCTGTCCGGCGGTGAGGCGCAACGCGTGAAGCTGGCGCGTGAGCTGTCCAAACGCGGTACCGGCCAGACGCTATACATTCTGGATGAACCGACCACCGGCCTGCACTTTGCGGATATCCAGCAGCTGCTGGACGTGCTGCACCAGTTGCGGGATCAGGGCAACACCATCGTGGTGATTGAGCACAATCTGGACGTGATTAAAACCGCGGACTGGATTGTCGATCTCGGCCCGGAAGGCGGCAGCGGCGGCGGTGAAATCCTCGTCTCCGGTACGCCAGAGACCGTTGCAGAGTGCGAAGCCTCGCACACCGCGCGCTTCCTTAAACCGTTGCTGTAATCGTCACACGGAGAGCTGCTGTCGGATCGTTTCCGGCAGCAGTTCCACCGCCTGTTGATACGACGCATCCACCAGGTAGTAAATTTGCGAATCTGGCAGCGAGCCGTCGAGAAACACTGTACTCCAGTGCGCTTTGTTAAGATGCTTACTTGGCCTGACATCATCGTGCTGCTGGCGCAGTAAATCGGCCAGTTCCGGACTGGTTTTCAGTGATGCCGCAGGCCGCGCCTCTACCTCTTTCACCATCGCAAACAGAACATCACCCACTTTGATCTGCGTGGCTTTCCAGTCGCTGTGAACGCTTTGTTCCGCGCCCGGCTTGCTCATGCAGTACTGAAGTATCTCCGAAATTGTCATCTTTATTCCCCTTGTAGCGTTGCGATAATTTTACGCGAACCACCGTGAATGCGATGTTCTCCCAGCCAGATCCCTTGCCACGTGCCCAGCAGTAACCGCCCGTTGTGAACCGGCAGCGTCAGCGAGACGCCCAGCAAAGAGGATTTGATATGCGAAGGCATATCATCCGCCCCTTCGTAATCATGCTCATACGGGGCGTTATCCGGGACGGCTTTCAGAAAATGCCGCTCCATGTCAGACCGGACGGTGGGATCGCAATTTTCATTGAGCGTGAGAGAAGCAGACGTGTGCTGGAGCAGCAGATGCAGCAAACCCGTTTTGACGCGCGACAGGTCGCGGATTTGCCCGATGACTTCGTCCGTCACCAGGTGAAAACCGCGTGATTTTGCGCTTAAGGTCAGGGTCTGTTGATACCACATGTGCTGCTCCATTATGAAAGGTGAATCTTTCTAAGTGTGCAGCAAGAAAGCGAAAGGTAAAACCCGCGCGGCGAGATTTGCTTAAAAAAGCACCCATCCCGCCGTTAACGCATCAGTATTCGGAGTTAACGATCACCTCTTCGCCAAATTTTCCGGCCATCGGCAGCGGCCGGTAGGTAGAGTTCGAGGCGCGTAACACCCTGATGCCTCTGGCCCCCACGTCGTGCGCCGCCGTGATGTCATTATCGGAATCCCCGTAGAACACTTTGATGTTTTTCTTTTCCAGCCACTGGGTTTTGGTGTTTTGCCCTTCACGATCGCCGGCAAAAATGACCGGGTTCATGCTGGAGGCCGGGATCAGGAAATCATCCTGGAGCGTTTTCGAGACGGTTTCCGTTTTGGTCTGGCTACGTCCGGTCACGAAGTAAATGCTGTCGCCGCGCTTTACATGCATGGCGATCAGCGCGCGGGCAACCTCTTTCGGGATACTGAACTCATCCCAGCCGTTGTTCATCTTTTCCCAGAATTCCGGGTTTTTCAGATAGGCTTCGCTGTCCGGCGAGTAGGTTTTTTTGCCGCGCCAGAAACCGGGGCTGGAGAAGAGCACGGTATCGTCAATGTCGAAGCCCACGGCCATGGGCGGGCGGCCCGTCAGGCTGTTTTCGATTTGTGCCACGGAAACCCAGTGAATGGGCGCCTGTTCGGCAAGAATGGCGGCGGTGGTTCCGGTGTAAAGCGGCGTCGGGGCAGAAGCCCGCGCAACAACGGTACTATTAAGCGAGAACAATAAGCAGGCGGCGCTGAGCGCCAGTGTGATCTTGCGCATATTTTCCCCTGAATATTCAGTTTGTTATCATTTTATTTTGAGCGGATGGTCAAAAAACTATCCGACCATAACCCCAGCGGGAGGGGAAGGAAAGGAGTTTTTAGTTATGAAGCTGAATAAAAAGAAGACGATCACAAAGCGTGGACGGGACATGACTGGCACCGGCGCGAACAAAAAAGCCGGGTGGCGGCTGCGCCTTACCCGGCCTACATATAGCATGCAAGTAGGTGAATACTTACATTACGGATGCAAAGGCCTGCGCCACGCGCTGGACGTTGCCAGCATTTAGCCCCGCCACGCACATACGTCCGCTGGCGATCAGGTAGACGCCGAACTCGTCACGCAGGCGATCGACCTGTGCAGCGCTCAGTCCGGTGTAGCTAAACATCCCGCGCTGCTTAAGCAGATAGTCGAAGTTCTGCCCCGGCACCGCCTCTTTCAGCACGTTAACCAGCTCCTGACGCATCGACAGAATGCGCTTGCGCATCGCTTCCACTTCCGCAAGCCAGGTGGCTTTCAGCTGTTCGTCGCCCAGAACGGTCGCCACCACCTGCGCACCAAAGTTCGGCGGGCTGGAGTAGATACGGCGGACCGTCGCTTTCAGCTGGCCGAGTACGCGCCCCGCGGCTTCGGCGTCTTCACACACTACGGACAGACCGCCGACGCGCTCGCCGTAAAGGGAGAAGATTTTTGAGAAAGAGTTGCTGACCAGCGCAGGCAGACCCGCGCTGGCAATCGCGCGAATGGCGTAGGCGTCCTCCTCCATGCCCGCGCCAAAGCCCTGATAGGCGATGTCGAGGAACGGGATCAGGTCACGCGACTTCAGTACCTCAATTACGGCATCCCACTGTGGATTGGTGAGATCGGCTCCGGTCGGGTTATGGCAGCACGGGTGCAGCAGCACGATGCTGCGCGCCGGCAGGGTGTTCAGTTTTTCCAGCAGCGCGTCAACGCGCACGCCGTTAGTTTCGCTGTCAAACCACGGATAGGTCGCAACCTTAAAGCCCGCGCCTTCAAAGATGGCCACGTGGTTTTCCCACGTCGGGTCGCTGACCCACACGCCGGAGTCCGGGAAATATTTTTTCAGGAAATCTGCGCCTACCTTCAGCGCACCCGAGCCACCCAGCGTCTGGATAGTCGCCACGCGCTTTTGCGCGAGCACCGCGTGGTCCGCACCAAACAGCAGCGGCGCAATGGTATTACGGTAGGTATTTAACCCTTCCATCGGCAAATAAAGCGAAGCCCCGTGCGGGGTTGCGTTAAGACGCGCTTCGGCTTCGGCAACGGCTTTCAGTTGAGGAATGATGCCGTCCTCGTTGTAATAAAGACCAATGCTGAGGTTCACTTTATCGCTGCGAGGATCTTCTTTGAAACGCTCCATCAAGGAGAGAATAGGGTCGCCGGCGTAGGCGTCTACTTTCTGAAACACGCGATGTTCTCCGGATTATTATGAGGCAGGGTTTTCAACAATAAACCGGAAGCAGGAGAAGATCGAGGGGATGTTAACAGAAGCGGGATGCATCGCATCCCGTTAAAGCTCAGTCGATGTATTTCATCGCCACCCGCGACGTCAAACGCGTAATAAGTTCGTAAGCACTCACTTTTGTAATCTCAGCAATGCGCTCGACGGGCAGCCCTTCGCCCCACATCACCGCATCGTCGCCCGCTTTCTCCTGCGCGTCGGATCCCAGATCGACACAAATCATGTCCATCGCCACGCGGCCGACAATCTTCACTTCGCGTCCATTAACCAGCACCGGCGTGCCGGTTGGTGCGGCGCGGGGATAGCCGTCGCCGTAGCCCATCGCCACCACGCCAAGCCGCGTGTCGCGCTCGCTGGTCCAGGTGCCGCCGTAACCTACCGGCTCGCCTGCTTTGTGCTCACGCACGGCAATCAGCTTTGAAACCAGCGACATCACCGGCTTAAAGCCGAAGTCCGGTCCCCAGGGTTTGTTCTCAAGCGGAGAAACGCCATACAGGATAATGCCCGGACGCGCCCAGTCGAAGTGGGACTGCGGCCACAGCAGAATGCCGCCGGACGCTGCAATCGAGCGCATCCCCGGCTTGCCTTCGCAGAAGGTGTTGAAGATATCGAGCTGCTGTTCGGTTGCCCCGCACTCGGGCTCGTCGGCACGGGCAAAATGGCTAACGATGTTCACCGGCTGACGCACATTTTTGCACTGGCACAAACGCTGATAAAACGCCTCCGCGTTTTCCGGGCGCACGCCCAGACGGTGCATGCCCGTATCGAGCTTCATCCAGACGGTGACCGGCTCGCTCAGTTCAGCCGTTTCCAGCGCTGCCAGCTGTTCTTCGTTATGGACCGCCGTGTGCAGCTGCTGGTCTGCAATGGTCGGCAGATCCGAGGCTTCAAAAAAGCCTTCGAGAAGCAGAATCGGTTGCGTAATGCCGCCTTCGCGCAGGCGGAGGGCTTCTTCGAGACGGGCGACACCAAAGGCGTCGGCATCGGGGAGCGTTCGCGCGGTCTCAAGAAGACCGTGTCCGTAAGCGTTCGCTTTCACGACTGCAACGAGCTTGCTGGCGGGCGCCAGTTCTCGCAGATGTTGCAGGTTGTGTCGCAGAGCGCGGCGGTTAATCACAACAGTTGCCGCTTGCATTTGAATTCCTTAGAAATTACTCATCATCATATTGAGGACCGGCATAGTTGTCGAAACGCGACCACTGGCCGTTAAAGGTCAGACGCACCGTACCGATGGGGCCGTTACGTTGCTTACCAATAATAATTTCGGCGATCCCTTTCAGGTCGCTGTTCTCGTGATAGACCTCATCACGGTAGATGAACATGATTAAGTCAGCATCCTGCTCAATGGAGCCGGATTCACGCAGGTCGGAGTTGACCGGGCGTTTGTCTGCACGCTGTTCCAGGGAGCGGTTAAGCTGCGACAGCGCCACCACCGGAACGTGCAGCTCTTTAGCTAACGCCTTGAGCGAGCGGGAAATCTCGGCGATCTCCAGCGTACGGTTGTCGGAGAGCGACGGGACGCGCATCAGCTGAAGGTAGTCGATCATGATAAGGCCGATGCCGCCGTGTTCACGGGCGATGCGGCGCGCGCGGGAGCGCACTTCCGTCGGCGTCAGGCCGGAGGAGTCATCAATGTAGATGTTCCGTTTTTCCAGCAAAATGCCCATGGTGCCGGAGATACGCGCCCAGTCCTCGTCGTCCAGCTGGCCGGTACGGATGCGGGTCTGATCCACGCGCGACAGGGATGCCAGAGAACGCATCATAATCTGTTCCGAGGGCATTTCGAGACTGAAGATAAGCACCGGCTTATCCTGCAACATCGCCGCGTTTTCGACGAGGTTCATCGCAAATGTCGTTTTACCCATCGACGGACGCGCCGCGACGATAATCAAATCCGACGGCTGAAGACCCGCCGTTTTTTTGTTGAGATCGTCATAGCCGGTGTTTACCCCCGTCACGCCATCGTGCGGCTGCTGGAAAAGCTGCTCTATACGCGCAACGGTGGCGTCGAGCACGTCGGCGATATTTTTCGGGCCTTCGTCTTTGTTGGCTCGGCTTTCGGCGATTTTAAAGACGCGGGATTCCGCCAGGTCGAGCAGGTCTTCGCTGGTGCGGCCCTGCGGGTCGAAACCGGCCTCGGCGATCTCGTTCGCCACCGAAATCATCTCGCGGACAACGGCGCGTTCGCGGACGATGTCAGCATAAGCGCTAATGTTCGCGGCGCTTGGCGTGTTTTTTGACAGTTCTGCCAGATAGGCAAAGCCGCCGACGCTGTCCAGCTGCCCCAGGCGCTCCAGCGATTCTGCGAGCGTAATCAGGTCAATCGGGCTGCCCGACTCCTGCAAACGCGCCATTTCCGTGAAGATATGACGGTGCGGACGGGTATAGAAATCTTCTGCGACGACGCGCTCGGCAACGTCGTCCCAGCGTTCGTTATCCAGCATTAAACCGCCCAACACCGACTGTTCCGCTTCAATCGAGTGCGGCGGGACTTTTAACCCGGCGACCTGATAATCACGTTCACGGGGTTCAGTCTGTTTGTTGAAGGGTTTGTTTCCTGCCATAGTGAATGGAGTTACCGAGATAAAGAGTGGGTCGAAAGATTACCACATTCTGGAGGAAGCATGGCAACACGTATTGAATTTCACAAGCATGGTGGCCCTGACGTACTCAACGCGGTGGAGTTCACCCCCGCCGCGCCTGGTGAAAATGAAATCCAGGTTGAAAACAAAGCGATTGGCATTAACTACATCGATACCTATATTCGCGGCGGCCTCTATCCGCCTCCGTCGATGCCGAGCGGGCTGGGCACCGAGGCGGCCGGTATCGTCAGCAAAGTGGGTAGCGGGGTCAAGCACATAAAAGAAGGCGATCGCGTGGTGTACGCGCAGTCTGCGCTGGGCGCTTACAGCTCCGTCCACAACGTTCCGGCCGAGAAAGCGGCGCTTCTGCCGAATGCGATCGGCTTCGAGCAGGCCGCAGCCTCATTCCTGAAAGGGCTGACGGTCTATTATTTGCTGCGCAAAACCTATGAAATTAAGCCCGATGAGCAGTTTCTGTTCCATGCTGCCGCTGGTGGCGTGGGCTTGATTGCCTGCCAGTGGGCGAAAGCACTGGGCGCGAAGCTGATCGGCACCGTGGGCAGCGCGCAAAAAGCGCAGCGTGCGCTGGACGCGGGCGCCTGGCAGGTGATCAACTACCGGGAAGAGAGCATCGTTGAGCGGCTAAAAGAGATCACCGGCGGCAAAAAGGTGCGCGTCGTGTATGACTCGGTGGGGAAAGACACGTGGGAGTCTTCGCTGGACTGTCTGCAACGTCGCGGGCTGATGGTGAGCTTCGGTAACGCCTCTGGCGCTGTCACCGGCGTCAATCTCGGCATTCTGAATCAGAAAGGGTCGCTGTACGTCACGCGCCCTTCCCTGCAAGGTTATATCACCAACCGGGAAGAACTTGAGGAAGCCAGCAATGAGCTGTTCTCGCTGATTGCCAGCGGCGTCATCAAAGTAGACGTGGCGGACGCGCAGAAATTCGCGCTAACCGATGCACAACGCGCGCATGAAGTGCTGGAGAGCCGGGCAACGCAGGGGTCAAGTCTGTTAATTCCCTGAGCCATAAAAAGAAATTGGGCTTCCCGTGGGAAGCCCTTTCTTTTTTTAGTTCGGCTGTATGTAGGGTACAGCTCGATGAATTCTTTAGCGGCAGCCATAGTGACAGATTCGATAAGTAAATCCTATTCTGTTCTAAGGATTGCTGCCGGAAAAGTTGCAGGTATGTGACGAACCCCTCAATACCTTAGTAACGGAAGCGGTTATTACGCTGATAAGTGGGCAGTTTTGGTGATTTAATCGCCCGTATCGCCCATACCACCGCAATCGCCAGAAGTAACCACGGCAGGAGCTTAATCGTCAGGGCAAATAAGCCGCCGACAAACATTACCACCGTGGCCACAACGAGCGCGGCCAGAATACCGAGCAGCGACACGCCCGTGACCATCAGCATGATAAAAAAGCCAATCACAAAAAGTAGTTCCAGCATGGTGCTCTCCCACGAGTTCCCGAATGATGCTGCGATCATTACAAGAAACGTGCCAAAAATAAGTCGTTGTTCTAAAAGCAAAACGCCCCGCAATCTCTTGCAGGGCGTGGTGTAATTGACCATCTTTTAGCGAAATTTAACGTTTATCCGCAACCAGACACAGCGCGTGTTCCAGAACCTCAATGTCCGCACCGGCTTTATGCGCGTTCTCGCTGAGGTAACGACGCCACTGGCGCGCGCCAGGAATGCCCTGGAACAGGCCAAGCATATGGCGGGTAATATGGCCCAGGTACGTACCCTTACTCAGCTCGCGCTCAATGTACGGATACATAGCGCGCACCACGGCCACCGGATCGGTATCGGCACCTTCAATGCCGAAAATTTCCCGGTCGACCGTCGCCAGAATGCCCGGATTCTGATACGCCTCGCGTCCGACCATCACGCCATCCATATGTTCAAGATGCGCTTTGGCCTCGTCCAGCGAGGTAATGCCGCCGTTGATCGACATAGTCAGGTGCGGGAAGTCGCGCTTCAGCTGATACACGCGCGGGTAGTCCAGCGGCGGGATCTCGCGGTTCTCTTTCGGGCTAAGGCCAGAGAGCCAGGCTTTACGGGCGTGGATGATAAACATCTCGCACTCGCCCTTCCCGGACACCGTGTTGATGAAATCACACAGAAATTCGTAGCTGTCCTGGTCGTCGATGCCGATACGGGTTTTGACCGTGACCGGAATAGAGACGACGTCGCGCATCGCTTTGATGCAGTCCGCCACCAGGTTTGCATTACCCATCAGGCACGCGCCGAACATACCGTTTTGCACACGGTCGGACGGGCAGCCGACGTTGAGGTTAATCTCGTCATAGCCGCGCGCTTCAGCCAGCTTAGCACACTGCGCCAGCGCAGCCGGATCGCTGCCACCGAGTTGCAGCGCAACCGGATGCTCTTCTTCGCTGTACGCCAGATAGTCTCCCTTGCCGTGAATAATTGCGCCGGTAGTGACCATTTCGGTGTAGAGCAGCGTATGGCGTGAGAGCTGACGCAGGAAATAGCGGCAGTGTCTGTCCGTCCAGTCGAGCATCGGCGCGATGGAGAAACGGTGTGCAGGGAAAGCAGTCTGGAATTCTGACGACATGGCGAACTTTTAAGCATCTGGTGGAAAAGGGGCGCTACTATAGCACAAAGAAAAGCCGGAGGCGCAGCGCCTCCGGTGTACTTTAGAACGTCATACTCAACTGTGCCCCTGCACCCCAGGTCTCGTCTTCGCCATAAAGCCCCATCAGGTCAACATGAACGGAGCTGAACGGCGCAAAACCGAGGCCGCCGGTAAAGACGTTGCTGTCGTTACCTTTCATGTCCGCACGATAACCGGCGCGCACCGCCAGCCAGCTCAGCGGTGTGACTTCTGCACCAATGCCAGCGTACTGGGACGTATCTTCGCTTTTGAAGCCTTTGGTCTCGGTCAGGTCGCCGTCTGCGGTCAGGGTCACCAGATCGTTATGCCAGGCCGCTCCGGCGGTCACCAGCGGACGGATCTGGTAGGTGTCTTTATAACTCACCACCTCTCCCGTGCGCCCGTTGCGGATGCGGATATCTTTGGTATCGATATCGCGGGACATCAGGTTTTGCCCGCTCACGCCGACCGTCCAGTTTTCACCGAAATCAGCGGCAATACCGGCATCGACGTTGAAGCCGGTGTCGTCGGTACGGTAGCGGCTGTCGTTCCACTTATTACTGTCGTAATCGTAGATTGAGGTGGTGTAGTTATAGAGCCAGGTTTTTTGCAGCTTTGGCGTAACACCAACGGAAACCGGTACGCCGCCAAGATCGAACTGGCGGGCCACCGCAATACCGTAGTCGGACACAATCGCCGCCCGGCCAGAGGCCGTCGAGTTGAGGTTTTTGGTGATTTGATCGGTACCGTTTAGCGCAGCGTCAAGCGCCACACCGGCCGCCACCGCGTCGCTTCGCTGGATGCCACGCAGATAATCAATGTCCTGCTGATCGATAGAAGTGCTCACGCGCCCGTGGGCATAGCCTTTCGCCATAAAGGCCACGGAAAGCACGTCGTTAGGAATGCTGACGGCAATCCCCGCCCCTGCGGTGGCGTGCGCGGTTTTGCCTTTCAGGTAGTCCAGCTCATCCGCGAGATCTTTCGCTGCGCCCTGGAACTGGTTGATTGAGCCTAACGGGTTGGTGATGATTTCAATCGGCGTCAGGCTATCCACCACGTCCTGATAGCGATTGATTTTGTCATTGATGGTATCAATCTCGTCCTGAAGATTGTCCTCATCGGTCACCTGCACGCCGACGGACGGCAAAATAACCGTCACGTCATCCTCAGGTTTTGACTTTGCCAGCAGCGCCGGGTTGATCAAGGCGCCGCTGCCATAACTTCCGGCCGCTACGCCCGTGCCACCCATTGCGTCGCTACGCGCTTCCGTCCAGGTATTGGCTGCTCCCGCCTGATTTGCCATAAAAAAGGAGACAGCGATGCTAACCATCGAAAATTTAAAATGTTTTTTCACAGTGTGCTCGTAAATAGTTTGTTATTAGTTAACCCTGTCTGTTATCACCCAAACAGGAACGAACTATTGCTGTGAATAAGTACAAAAAGACCCGCTATTTCCCTAAGTTAAATTCCATCCCGGCCTGTTCTAATGTGTGACGACCATCAATATTTATAGAAGAGGAAATTATTTTCGCCCAGGTTTTCCATCGTGCGGCCCAAAAAACTGAGGCGGATGGTCTACCCAGCGGTCTTCGCGCGTTGCGGCATAAACCGGATTAAGTGGATAGTAGATGCGGTTGTGCTTTTTATTGGCCTCGCCCACCACCAGTAAGCGCACCTCTTCCTCGGTATTGTTGATAAAGGTATGACACACACCCGTGCCGGCAGGAAACCCGACGCTGTCGCCAGGTTCGAGTTTCCACAGATAGCCATTGATCCAGGCCTCAGGATAACCCTCCAGAACGTATACAAACTCTTCTTCATCACTTTCCGCATGCGGATAAGACGTGCGGCGTCCGGGCGGCAGCCGTTCATGGTGAATACCAATGCGGCCGAGACCCAGCTTGCGGGCCAGCGGCGCGCCAATTGAGAAACGTTCGTTGCTGTCAGGATAAGTGGCGTCATCGGCACCTTCCACGTCCCGCCAGTGCCGAATACAGTCAGGTCTTTTCATTGCGCGATCTCCCGGTTTGCGATGCGTCAGGTATAGCACAGCCTGGCGGATCTCGGTGTTTTTACCAGAACATGATAAAGTGAGGGTTTGAACCCTTATCACATCCGAGGTGCCCGATGGACAAGTCCACAAAAGAGCTGTTAGCGCAAGCTGAAAAGCTGTGCGCGCAACGCAATGTGCGCCTGACCCCACAGCGCCTTGAGGTCCTGCGTCTGATGAGCCTGCAACAGGGTGCCATCAGCGCCTACGATCTGCTCGATCTGTTACGTGAAAGCGAGCCGCAGGCAAAACCGCCAACCGTCTATCGGGCGCTGGATTTTCTGCTGGAACAAGGGTTTGTGCATAAGGTGGAGTCAACAAACAGCTATGTGCTGTGCCATCTCTTTGACCAGCCGACCCACACGTCCGCCATGTTTATCTGCGATCGCTGTGGCGTGGTGAAGGAGGAGTGTGCGGAAGGGGTAGAAGATATTATGCATACGCTTGCGGCCAGAATGGGCTTTGCCCTGCGCCATAACGTAATCGAAGCACACGGTTTATGTTCTGCCTGCGTAGAGGTGGAGTCATGCCGCCATCAGGATGCCTGTCAGCACGATCACTCGATTCTGGTGAAGAAAAAGCCGCGTTAAGGCCAAAGAAAAGGCGGCTCATGGCCGCCCTTGGGGATAGTGCCGGTTACCAGCGGTAGTCGTTACGGGTTTCCCAGTCTTTGACTTCGTTTTCCGCCTGATCTTTTTCGTAACCGTAGCGCTCCTGGATTTTACCCACCAGCTGATCGCGCTTACCTTCAATGACGGTCATATCGTCATCCGTCAGCTTACCCCACTGTTCTTTCGCTTTACCTTTGAATTGCTTCCAGTTGCCGCCGATTTCGTCTTTATTCATAATCGTGTCCTCGTGTTAAGCGTCTATGAGTATCGTCCGCTTCGTTCTTTTCTGCTGGACGTGATTATTATTGTAGTTAAGGATTCGGAAGTTATTTTTATATTCGGAATCTTTAACCGCTACGACATATCAGGTCGGGCAGGAAACCAGGTATTGTTTCGCCAGTGACGATGCCAGATAACGGCCAACGAAAGGCCACGCAATGAGAGAAAAACCGCCAGCGCCAGCCACAGGCCATGATTGCCAAGATACGGCACGGTCAGCAGCGTAAGGCCGAAGCCCGCCGCCGCGACGGCCATGCTGTTGCGCATCTCCGCCCCTCGCGTGGCACCAATAAACATGCCGTCCAGTAGATAGCACCACACGCCCACCACCGGTAATACCACCTGCCAGAGGATGTAGCGATCGGCAAGCGCCTGAAGCGCGGGCAGCGAGGTAAGTAGCGCGACAATATGCCCACCAAAACAGGCGTAAACCATGGCAAAGATCAGCGCCACCAGACCCGCCTGACGGCAGGCAGCCCGCCACACCTCGCGTAGCTGGCCGCTTTCACGCGCGCCGTATGCCTGCCCGGAATGCGCCTCCACGGCGTAAGCAAAACCATCCAGCGCGTAAGCGGTAAAGGTCAGTAAGGTCATGAGCACTGCGTTGACCGCGACGATTTCTGGCCCAAGCCGCGCACCAAAAACGGTTAACGCACCAAAGCAGAGTTGCAGCAGGAGCGAGCGCAGCATGATGTCGCGATTAAGCGCCAGCAGCTTACGCATATTGCCGCGCCAGGCCGTTTTCAGAAGATCGAGGGTGATGCCGCGCATCGTCAGCACGCGCCAGACCATCCACAAACCGATCAGCAACGTACCGTACTCAGCAATCGCCGTGGCCAGCGCCGCGCCGCGAACGTTCATGTGCAGTCCCATTACCAGCCAGAGATCGAGCACAATGTTAAGCAGGTTGCCCACCACCAGCAGGATCACCGGCGCGCGGGCGTACTGCACACCCAGTAACCAGCCCAGGAGGACCAGGTTTGCCAGGGAAGCGGGCGCGCTGAGCCAGCGAATTTCGAGGAAGCGCCGGGCCTGCTCCAGCACGGCATCACTGCCGCCCACAATATGGAGCGCCAGATCAATGAGCGGCGTACGCAACAGGACGATTAACGCGCCGGCACCGAACGCCAGCATGAGCGGCTGAACCAGCGCACGCGCCAGACGCAGGGGATCTTTTGCACCATACGCCTGGGCCGTCAGGCCTGTTGTACTCATGCGCAAAAAGAGCAGCAGCATAAAGAGGAAGCTGGTCGCCGTTGCGCCGATCGCGACGCCGCCCAGATAAATCGGCGAATCCAGATGCCCGATTACCGCCGTATCCACCAGCCCCAGCAGGGGAACGGTAATATTGGAAAAAATCATCGGTAGCGCAAGACGCCACAACGCCTTATCGGCAGAAGTTAGCAATGCCATGGAAATTACCGGAATCAGAAAATAGGCCAGGCTGTAGAGGAGCTACAGCCTGTCAGGAAGAGATTACAGCCATTCACCGTTGCGGATAACGCCTACCGCCAGGCCTTCAATGGAGAAGCTCTGCTCGCGGAGATCCACCACAATTGGGGAAAATTCGTTGTTTTCTGGCAGAAGCTGAACGGTATTACCTTGTTTTTTCAGGCGCTTAACCGTCACTTCGTCGTCAATGCGCGCTACCACGACTTGCCCGTTACGCACGTCCTGCGTTTTGTGTACCGCAAGCAGATCGCCATCCAGAATGCCGATATCTTTCATGGACATTCCGCTAACGCGCAGCAGGAAATCGGCGCTCGGCTTGAACATGCCTGGGTCAACCTGATAGTGCCCTTCAATATGCTGCTGTGCCAGCAGGGGTTCACCTGCGGCGACACGGCCCACCAGCGGAATACCGGTCTCTTCTTCCACCAACAGACGAATACCGCGTGAGGCACCGGAAACAATCTCAATCACGCCCTTACGCGCCAGCGCTTTAAGGTGCTCTTCGGCAGCATTAGGAGAACGGAAGCCCAGACGCTGTGCAATTTCTGCACGCGTGGGTGGCATACCCGTCTGGCCGATATGATCCCGAATGAGATCAAACACCTCTTGCTGCCTGGTCGTTAACGCTTTCATACCGCCCCCTGGGTGTATATACAGTTATGCTGTGAGTATATACAGTCAAAGGCGATTTTGGAACCAAAAACTGCACAAAAAACCAGGGACTTAATTATTCCTCGAGGCTCATCGGAAATGTGACCAAAGCAGCGTGACCCAGGTGATCGCCGCGGTGATAATCGACAGCAGTACAGCAGCGGAACCCATGTCTTTCGCCCGGCCAGACAGTTCATGGAATTCCGACCCTATCCGGTCAACAACGGCCTCAATAGCGCTATTAAGAATTTCCACTATCATCACCAGAAGGACAGAACCGATGAGAAGCACGCGGGTGATAGCATCAACATCAAGGAAGCAGGCGATGATAACTGCAACGATCGCGGCAACCGCTTCCTGGCGGAAGGCGGCTTCATTAACCCATGCGGCGCGAAAGCCTTTCCATGAATAACCGGCAGCTTTAATGATTCGGGTTAACCCAGTGGTATTATTGGCCATCTAAAGAACCTTTTATGAGAAATAGCGTCAGTAACTAAAGCTTCAGCGCGTTTTGCTGCAACCTGAAGTATGACGGGTAACAACAGAAATTTTGCGCGCTTTCTGTTATCCTTGCGCCGCAATTGCATTATTAACCAGAGGCTTTACATCGTTTATGTCCGGCTGGCCACGAATTTACTACAAATTACTTAATTTACCATTAAGCGTACTGGTAAAAAGTAAGTCTATCCCAGCAGAACCCGCGCTGGAATTAGGGCTCGATACGTCACGCCCTATTATGTACGTTTTGCCTTATAACTCGAAGGCAGACCTGCTTACGCTTCGCGCTCAATGTCTGGCGCACGATTTACCTGACCCGCTTGAACCCCTGGAAGTCGACGGTACGCTGCTGCCGCGCTACGTGTTCATCCATGGCGGGCCGCGCGTGTTCACCTATTACACGCCGAAAGAAGAGTCCATTAAGCTGTTCCATGATTACCTCGATCTGCACCGCAGCAACCCCGACCTGGACGTTCAGATGGTGCCGGTGTCGGTGATGTTTGGTCGTCGTCCGGGGCGCGAAAAAGGGGAAGAGAACCCGCCGCTGCGTATGCTCAACGGCATTCAGAAGTTCTTCGCCGTCTCCTGGCTGGGACGCGACAGTTTTGTCCGCTTCTCGCCTTCCGTTTCACTGCGCCGCATGGCGGATGAACACGGCACCGATAAGATCATTGCGCAAAAGCTGGCGCGCGTTGCGCGTATGCACTTTGCACGTCAGCGTCTGGCGGCCGTTGGGCCACGTCTCCCGGCGCGTCAGGATCTGTTCAACAAGCTGCTCGCTTCCAAAGCGATTGCCCGTGCCGTAGAAGACGAAGCGCGCAGCAAGAAAATTTCACACGAGAAAGCGCAGCAGAACGCGATCGCTTTGATGGAAGAGATCGCCGCGAACTTCTCCTACGAGATGATTCGTCTCTCAGACCGTATCCTCGGCTTCACGTGGAACCGCCTCTATCAGGGGATTAACGTCCACAACGCCGAGCGCGTGCGTCAGCTCGCGCACGACGGCCACGAGATTGTCTACGTGCCCTGCCACCGCAGCCACATGGACTACCTGCTGCTCTCTTACGTGCTCTATCACCAGGGTCTGGTGCCGCCACACATTGCCGCCGGTATCAACCTGAACTTCTGGCCAGCAGGCCCGATTTTCCGCCGTCTGGGGGCGTTCTTCATTCGTCGTACCTTCAAGGGCAACAAGCTCTACTCCACCGTGTTCCGTGAATACCTTGGCGAACTGTTTAGCCGCGGCTATTCCGTTGAGTACTTCGTGGAGGGCGGGCGCTCCCGTACGGGCCGCCTGCTCGATCCGAAGACCGGCACGCTGTCGATGACCATTCAGGCGATGCTGCGTGGCGGTACGCGTCCTATCACGCTGGTGCCTATCTACATCGGCTATGAACACGTGATGGAAGTGGGTACCTATGCGAAAGAGCTGCGCGGTGCGACCAAAGAGAAAGAGAGTCTGCCGCAGATGCTGCGTGGGCTGAGCAAATTGCGCAACCTCGGTCAGGGCTACGTGAACTTTGGCGAGCCCCTGCCGCTGATGACGTATCTGAACCATCATGTTCCGGAGTGGCGCGAATCTATCGATCCTATCGAAGCGGTGCGTCCGGCCTGGCTGACGCCGACGGTCAACGGCATCGCATCCGAACTGATGGTACGCATCAACAATGCCGGTGCGGCGAATGCCATGAACCTGTGCTGTACCGCGCTTCTGGCTTCTCGCCAGCGTTCACTGACCCGCGAGCAGCTGACCGAGCAGATTGATTGCTACCTCGACATCATGCGTAACGTGCCGTACTCCGTGGATTCGACCGTGCCGTCTGCTACCGCCAGTGAGCTTATCGATCACGCGTTGCAGATGAACAAGTTCGAAGTGGAGAAAGATACCATCGGTGACATCATCATTCTGCCGCGCGAGCAGGCCGTGCTGATGACCTACTACCGTAACAACATCACGCATATGCTGATGTTGCCGTCGCTGATGGCCGCCATCATTACCCAGCACCGCCGTATTTCGCGTCAGGAGTTGCTGCGCCATATTCAGACCATCTATCCGATGCTGAAAGCGGAGCTGTTCCTGCGCTGGAGTGAAGATGAGCTGGCGGCAGAGCTCGATAAAATGACCGCAGAAATGCATCGTCAGGGGTTGATTACCATCAGTGATGATGAACTGCATATCAATCCGTCACGTTCTCGTACCTTGCAGCTACTGGCATCCGGCGCGCGTGAGACGTTGCAGCGCTACGCCATCACCTTCTGGTTGTTGAGTGCAAATCCGTCAATCAACCGCGGTACGCTGGAAAAAGAGAGCCGGACGCTGGCTCAGCGCCTTTCCGTTCTGCACGGCATTAACGCCCCGGAATTCTTCGACAAAGCGGTATTCAGCTCCCTGGTGCTGACGCTGCGCGACGAAGGGTATATTAGCGATACGGGCGATGCCGAGCCGGAAGAGACGATAAAGGTTTACCAGATGCTGGCAGAGCTGATTACCTCGGATGTGCGTCTGACGATTGAGAGTTCGACGCAGGGCGAATGATGTTAAAGCCGGGTGGCGCTAACGCTTACCCGGCCTACATGTTCTGCTAAATCGTAGGCCGGGTAAGGCGAAGCCGCCACCCGGCTTTTTTATGACCAGTAACTCATCGCCAGCCCCATAAACAGCACCAGCCCGACGTAGTTGTTATTCAGAAACGCTTTAAAGCAGGCTTCACGCTCGCGCTTCGCGATCAGCTTCTGCTGATACGCAAACAGCAGCCCCGCCACCAGCACGGACCAGTAAAACTCCCAGTTCAGCCCGTTCAGGCGACCAATCGCCACCATCAGCGCCAGCACCGCCACCTGCAATATGCCGATGATCAGTTTGTCGTGACGGCCAAACAGGATCGCCGTCGATTTAACGCCAATCTTGAGATCGTCATCGCGATCGACCATCGCGTACTGGGTGTCGTACGCAACGGCCCACAGAATATTTGCCAGGAACATCAGCCAGCAGCTGAGCGGAACAGACTCGCTGACCGCAGCGAATGCCATGGGGATCGACCAGCCAAATGCCGCACCCAATACCACCTGCGGCAGATGGGTGTATCGCTTCATAAACGGGTAGACCCAGGCCAACGCCAGAGCCGCAACGGACAGCAGAATAGTCATGGTGTTAAGCGTTAACACCAGCATGAAAGAGAGAAGCACCAGCACGACAAACAGGATGCGCGCCTCTTTCCCGGTCACCTGGCCGCTCGGCAGAGGACGATTCGCGGTGCGCTTAACATGCCCATCAAATTTTCGGTCAGCATAGTCGTTTACCACGCAGCCCGCAGCGCGCATCAGCCAGACGCCCGCCACAAACACCGCCAGGATCCACAGCGGCGGTATACCCGGCGTGGCAACCCACAGCGCCCATAAGGTCGGCCACAGCAGCAGCAGCGCGCCAATCGGTTTATCGGTACGCATTAAGCGGTGATAGGCCAGCAGCTTATTCTGCGTCAGACTCCACTCCATTTTCTCTCCCTCTTAGTACAACGGCGATGCAGGCAAAAAGAGTTCCGTCAGTATTAACGGCTTGCCACTCAAACGAAGGCGGGAACGGCGCCCCCATAAATCGGCATCGCAACCAATTTCAATAAAATCACGGGTCAGTTCAGACGAGGTGAACAGATATCGCCCAAGCGGCGTTTTGCCGAGGCGTTGCAGTGCCAGCTCCGGCCCGGAAAGTGTAGACTCGGGAACCACCGTTCGCCCGGCAAGCCACGGCTCGCCATCCGCACACAGTAAAATTTCACGCAGCCAGTAGCGTTCTTCTTGCGGCAGGAGCGGCAACTCGCTGGCAATCTCCTCAGGCGAGACAAATCCTTCCTGGATCATCGTCACCGTGACCGTTTTACCCTGTTGCTCAAAACGTTTTGTCATGGAATCTTCCAGCAGCAGCCAGTCAAGCTGCTCCGGGTCAAGCGCGGGTATTTGGTCGAAATAGCGTAGCGCACGCAGCTGCGTTAGCGCGGGGTGTGACATGCCAGACTCTCCGATACATAACGTAAAGGCATTGTATCGCAGATTGGCGAAATGAGGACGAGCAAACCAAATTTAGCGATCACTATCGCAACAATGATGCAACTAAGCCAAAAAAAGTGCGCCCGTTAAGGCGCACTAAACTACTGACAAAATCAGCACTGTGGGGAGACGGTTACCCCTTGCCTTTTACACTGCTGATAAAGGTGGAACGGGCAGTGGTTGAACCTAAACGCTCGGCTTCATCAAGCAGCTTCAGCGCTTTGTCGACATCGCCGTTTTTGACCGCCTGCTTGATGGCGTTGTTAAAGTACGTTTCAGTATCGTTAAGCACCGGCTCGGCTTTTTTCGTCGGAGCCGGGGCTACGGCAGGCGCTGCGGCTGGTGCGGCATAAACAGGCGCGGCAGTATTGCCCACCGTTACTGGGCCCGGGCCAGATGAACCAAACAGCGGGCCTACGAGTACGCTGGAGGCGCTGTTGGTAGAGACTTTCAGCTTAATCAGGCCATCGGTGGTATGACGGGCATGCGGGTCCGGAATATCCGGGACGGCGTTACCGGTGCCTTTCGCATAGGCTTTTGCCGGATCGACCAGCTTCGTGGTTTGCTGCAAATCTTTTTCGGTTGTGAACACCAGAACGTGGATCTTCTGCTGGCCCAGGGCTGGCGTCAGGCGCATAACGCCTTCCAGCCGGTCAGCGCTCATTACACCCGGCTCCTGATAGCTAAAGTAGGTGCTCGGGAAGAAGGCCGATGGCGTCATGTTCTGATCGAGGATCAGCACGTTAGGCGCAAAGACGCTGGTCTGTTTATTCACTTCGCTGGTCAACGTCAGGGTCAGCTCGCCGATGTTAGCGGGCACGCTGAACGCCGCAACCGGGCCGCTGATGCCGGGAACTTTCAGCGACTGGCCGCCCGCAGCAAGCTGAGTGGTTTGCGTTTTTGATTGATCGACTGGTGTCCACACCAGTTGCTGAAGCGCCGCCGCCGGAATCGCTGGCGCAGCGCTGGTATTTTGAGGAACAAAATTCACATCTGCAAAGGTGACCGCAGGCGTACAGGCCAGCAGCCCCGCAGAGAGGCACAGCGCGACGAGACTTTTCTTCATTTTCATTGTTATTACCTCTGATAGCGTGAGCGCTGCGGTGGCCAGGCAATAGCGCGCAGCACCCTAAGGAGAGAGGGGCTTACGCCCCTCTTTTCAGGTTATTACGTCAGGCTTGACGAATTACCACCAGATTTCCATCTGGGCGCCGAAGGTCCACTCATCGTTGTCGCCACGGCTGAAGGTTTTCGCGGACGTGTCGCTATACGCTACGCCAGAGGTGTAACCTGCACCTGAGTCGTTGTTCGCGTAGCCCCATTTCTCATCCCACTTCGCGTAGGTTGCGAAGACGCGGATAGCCGGACGGGACCAAATGCTGTCGCCTGCCTGCCACTGCTGTGCCAGGGTGATTTTGTACTGGCTGTTTTTGTCGTCAGTTTTCTGAGACTTAACGTTGTCGTAGCCCACTTCCAGCAGGGTGCTCATGATCGGCGTCCATTTGAACATTGGACGAACGCCCACGGTCCACCACTCGGTACCGTTGTTGTTATCACGATCGATGTTCTGGTACATACCGACATACATCAGGTCCCAACGGTCTGCCAGGGTGATTGCACCGTGGTCCAGCACGCGCCACATAGAGCCGTCGTTATCGATGCTGCCGCCCTGCGGAATACCTTTACCGTTAGAGGTCATGGAGTCCGTACCGTATTGCAGCACGAACTTGTTGAAGCCTTTCATCATGCTCTGGGTGTGTTCAGCGGTGAACAGCCAGCCATCTTTAGAGGCACCAGGTTGCAGATAGTAGTCGTCAGGAATGTTGGTGTGACCGTAGTCAACGCCCAGCTCCAGCGTACCGCCCGGGTTGGTCTCCAGACCGGCCAGACGAACGTCGAAGACGTCGTTTGGTACCACGTTGTCATAAATACGGTCACCGTTCGCGTCACGATCGGCGAAGGTTGCAGAACCGCCGGACTCAGAAGAACGGGTGGCGGCCAGAGAGAGCTTACCAAAGCCCAGATCGATGTTTTCAATACCGGCACCAGGACCAGAGATATCCCAGTAGTAGAAGTCGATCATGTGTACGTCATGACGCTGATAGAAGCGCTTACCGGCCCAGATGGTTGAACCTGGGAGCCATTCAATCAGGTTTTTACCCTGCACGTTAGCTTCACGGAAAGCCGGGCTGGTGGATTCCCAGTCGTTCTGCTGAGAAACGGAGTACGCTACGTTGGTGTCGAAATAGAAGCTCTTGTCGCCTTCTTTCCACACTTCCTGGCCCAGCTTCAGCTCGGCGTAGGTTTCACATTCGTTACCGAGACGGTATTTACTTTGTGCACCTGTTGCCTGGAAACATTGTTGTTCACCGCCACTTCCGGTCCAGCCGATGCCGGAACGAGCATAACCTTTAAAGTCTACGGCGCCCGCCTGGGCAGACAGGATGCCTGCCGCAATGGCGACAGCCAGAGGGACTTTGCGCAGAGTAATCATTATTCTATCTCCTGAGATCATTGCTTTTCTTTGTAATTGGAATGCTTAAACGCCTGGCTCTTTGTGCAGCCGACGACATGCTGTGCCATCCTCACGGAACAGATGGCAACGCTCTGGCGGCAAACCGATAGCGAATGTGGCACCCTCTTCTACCAACACCACGTCATTCTGGCGGTAGACCAGGTTCTGACGGATGGCGGGGATCTGGATATGAATCTGTGTTTCGTGACCAAGCTGTTCGACGACCTGAACTTCACCTTCCAGCGTCACATCCGCAATGTGGCTTGGCAGTAGATGCTCAGGACGGATACCGAGGGACATATTGGCCCCCACCTGTACGTTGGCGCTGTCGACCGGCAGCCAGACCTGCTGACGGTTTGGCAGCTCCACCTGTACCTGTTCAATCGCCGTCGCGGTCACTTTGACGGGCAGGAAGTTCATCTTTGGCGAGCCAATGAAGCCCGCTACAAAGCGGTCTGCCGGGTAGTGATACAGCTCCAGCGGTTTACCCACCTGCGCCACGCGACCGGCGTCCAGCACCACGATTTTGTCGGCCAGCGTCATCGCTTCGACCTGATCGTGGGTGACGTAAATCATCGTGCGGCCAAGGCGCTTGTGCAGACGGGAGATTTCGATACGCATCTGGACGCGCAGGGCAGCATCCAGGTTAGAGAGAGGTTCATCGAGCAGGAAGACGCGCGGCTCGGCCACCAGCGTACGGCCAATCGCCACGCGCTGACGCTGACCGCCGGAAAGCGCTTTCGGCTTACGCTCCAGCAGGTGCGCCAGCTGGAGCACTTCCGCCACCTGAGTGACGCGCTGGTTAATAATCTCTTTTTTCGCGCCGGCCAGCTTCAGGCCAAAGGACATGTTCTCGGCAACGGAAAGATGCGGATAAAGCGCATAAGACTGGAACACCATGCCTACGCCACGTTCGGCAGGCGGGATGTCGTTCATTCGGGTATCACCAATAAACAGATCGCCACTGGTGATGGTTTCAAGACCGGCAATCATACGCAGCAGAGTCGATTTACCACAGCCTGATGGACCCACGAACACCACAAACTCACCTTCGTGGATGTCCAGATTGATGTCTTTTGACACCACTACGTCGCCCCAGGCTTTCGTTACATTACGCAGCTGTACGCTCGCCATGCCCTTCTCCCTTCGTTACAACCTGTCACCGACAGAAACATTCAAGATAAGTTCACTATGCGTGTTCCATTACTTTCGTGAATCCTCCACCCCCCGGCTTTTTTGTGGGGGAGGAGGCGGGAGGATGAGAGAGCAGGCTCTGCGACCGCAGCGGAGGGGCTGAGGCGAAAATCGTGAAGCGGCCTGCAAAATTCAGTGGGTTTTTATGTGCGCCAGCACTCATAACTTAAATTTATGTTACAGGGATCACACAAACGGGGGGTGGGGCGTAGGGACTGGGAGGATGGAAAGAGGATGTCAAATAAGGAGACTGAGTCACGTTGAACCACCTTATGTATCCACGAGCACATCACCAATAAAGGATGGCAGATATGAAGATCAAGACTGGCGCAGGCGTTTTCGCATTGTCCGCCCTCGCAGCAATGATGATTTCCGCACCGGCTCTCGCCAAAATTGAAGAGGGTAAGCTGGTTATCTGGATTAACGGCGACAAGGGCTATAACGGCCTGGCCGAAGTGGGCAAAAAATTCGAGAAAGACACCGGTATCAAAGTGACCGTAGAGCACCCGGACAAGCTGGAAGAGAAGTTCCCGCAGGTTGCGGCCACGGGCGACGGTCCGGACATTATCTTCTGGGCGCATGACCGTTTCGGGGGCTACGCGCAGTCTGGCCTGCTGGCTGAAGTCACGCCAGATAAAGCCTTCCAGGACAAACTGTTCCCGTTCACCTGGGACGCCGTACGCTATAACGGCAAGCTGATCGCTTACCCAATCGCGGTTGAAGCCCTGTCACTGATTTACAACAAAGACCTGGTGCCAAACCCACCGAAAACCTGGGAAGAGATCCCTGCCCTGGATAAAGAGCTGAAGGCGAAAGGTAAATCCGCCCTGATGTTCAACCTGCAAGAGCCGTACTTCACCTGGCCGCTGATTGCTGCCGACGGCGGCTACGCGTTCAAGTTTGAAAACGGCAAATATGACGTGAAGGACGTGGGCGTGGACAACGCGGGCGCGAAAGCAGGCCTGACCTTCCTGGTTGACCTGATCAAGAACAAACACATGAACGCGGATACCGACTACTCCATCGCGGAAGCGGCGTTCAACAAAGGCGAAACCGCGATGACCATCAACGGTCCGTGGGCCTGGACCAACATCGACAAGAGCAAAATCAACTACGGCGTGACCCTGCTGCCAACCTTCAACGGCAAGCCGTCTAAACCGTTCGTTGGCGTGCTGAGCGCGGGTATCAACGCCGCCAGCCCGAACAAAGAGCTGGCGAAAGAGTTCCTGGAAAACTATCTGCTGACCGATGAAGGTCTGGGTGATGTGAACAAGGACAAACCGCTGGGCGCCGTGGCGCTGAAATCCTTCCAGGATCAGTTAGCGAAAGATCCGCGCATTGCGGCCACCATGGATAACGCCCAGAAAGGCGAAATCATGCCGAACATCCCACAGATGGCCGCGTTCTGGTACGCCACCCGTACCGCCGTCATCAATGCTGCCAGCGGTCGCCAGACTGTTGATGCCGCGCTGAAAGATGCTCAGGGTCGTATTACCAAGTAAGCAGAAGAACGGCGGGTGGCGCGTACGCTGCCCGCCCTACAACTACGGCACGATCCGTAGGTCAGGTAAGCGCAGCGCCACCTGACGAAAAGTTTCCACCGTTGTAGAGGAAGAACCCCATGGATGTCATTAAAAAGAAACGCTGGTGGCAAAGCGACGCACTGAAGTGGTCAGCGATAGGTCTGCTGTGTCTGCTGGTGGGTTACCTTGTTGTTTTAATGTACGTGCAAGGGGAATACCTTTTTGCCATCATGACGCTGATTTTAAGCTCGGTTGGCCTGTATATTTTCGCCAACCGTAAAGCGTACGCGTGGCGCTATGTTTACCCTGGCGTGGCCGGGATGGGGCTGTTTGTCCTCTTTCCGCTGATCTGCACCATCGCCATTGCCTTTACCAACTACAGCAGCACCAACCAGCTCGCGCAAGAGCGCGCCACCCAGGTGCTTCTGGACCGTTCTTATCAGGCCGGTAAGACCTTTAACTTCGGTCTGTATCCTGAGGGAGATGAGTGGAAGTTAGCGCTCACTGACGGTGAGAGCGGCAAAAACTATCTTTCCGACGCGTTCAAATTTGGCGGCGAGCAAGAGCTGGTCTTAAAAGAGGCCGAAGCCCTGCCGGAAGGCGAACGCGCGAACCTGCGTATCATTACCCAGAATCGCCAGGCGCTGACGCAACTCACCGCCGTGCTGCCCGATGACAGCAAAGTAACCATGAGCTCGCTGCGCCAGTTCTCCGGTACGCAGCCGCTTTACACCCTGGCGGATGACGGCACGCTGACCAACAACCAGAGCGGCGTGAAGTATCGTCCGAACAACGATATCGGTTTTTATCAGTCTGTGAATGCCGACGGCAGCTGGGGAGACGACAAGCTCAGCCCGGGCTATACCGTCACCATCGGCTGGGATAACTTTACCCGCGTGTTTACCGACGAAGGCATCCAGAAGCCGTTCTTCGCCATCTTCGTCTGGACGGTAGTCTTCTCCATCCTGACCGTGATCCTGACCGTTGCCGTGGGTATGGTGCTGGCCTGCCTCGTGCAGTGGGAATCCCTGAAAGGGAAAGCGATTTACCGCGTGCTGCTGATTCTGCCGTACGCCGTACCGTCGTTTATCTCGATTCTGATTTTCAAAGGGCTGTTTAACCAGAGCTTCGGTGAAATCAACATGATGCTGAGCGCGCTGTTCGGCATCAAACCGGCCTGGTTCAGCGACCCGACCACCGCCCGTTCGATGATTATCATCGTGAACACCTGGCTGGGTTATCCGTACATGATGATCCTGTGCATGGGGCTGCTGAAGGCGATTCCGGACGACTTGTACGAAGCCTCGGCAATGGACGGCGCGGGCCCGTTCCAGAACTTCTTCAAGATCACGCTGCCGCTGCTCATTAAGCCGCTGACGCCGCTGATGATCGCCAGCTTCGCCTTTAACTTTAACAACTTCGTGCTGATTCAGCTGTTGACCAACGGTGGCCCGGACCGTCTCGGCACCACCACGCCGGCGGGTTATACCGACCTGCTCGTGAGCTACACCTACCGTATCGCCTTTGAAGGCGGCGGCGGCCAGGATTTCGGTCTGGCAGCGGCCATTGCCACCCTGATCTTCCTGCTGGTTGGCGCTCTGGCGATTGTGAACCTGAAAGCCACACGTATGAAATTTGACTAAGGAGGGCATCGATCATGGCTATGGTACAACCCAAATCTCAGAAGCTGCGCCTCCTCGCGACGCACTTAGGCCTGCTGATGTTCATCGCGGCCATCATGTTCCCGCTGCTGATGGTTATCGCTATCTCACTGCGCTCGGGTAACTTTGCGACCGGGAGCCTGATCCCGGATGAAATCTCCTGGGAGCACTGGAAGCTCGCGCTGGGCTTCAGCGTTGAGCACGCCGATGGCCGCGTCACGCCGCCACCGTTCCCGGTGCTGCTGTGGCTGTGGAACTCGGTGAAAGTGGCGACCATCACCGCGATCGGCATCGTCACGCTCTCCACCACCTGCGCTTACGCTTTCGCCCGCATGCGATTCCCGGGCAAAGCGACGCTGCTGAAAGGGATGCTGATTTTCCAGATGTTCCCGGCGGTGCTGTCGCTGGTGGCGCTGTACGCCCTGTTTGACCGTCTGGGTCAGTATGTGCCGTTTATCGGTCTGAACACCCACGGCGGCGTGATCTTCGCCTATCTTGGCGGTATCGCCCTGCATGTGTGGACCATTAAAGGGTATTTCGAAACCATCGACGGTTCGCTGGAAGAAGCCGCCGCGCTGGATGGCGCCACCCCATGGCAGGCGTTCCGTCTGGTGCTGCTGCCGCTGTCGGTGCCGATTCTGGCGGTGGTGTTTATCCTGTCGTTTATCGCGGCGATCACCGAAGTACCGGTTGCCTCACTGTTGCTGCGCGATGTGAACAGCTACACCCTGGCCGTTGGCATGCAGCAATACCTCAACCCGCAAAACTACCTGTGGGGCGACTTTGCCGCGGCGGCGGTACTCTCTGCCATCCCGATTACCGTAGTGTTCCTGCTGGCCCAGCGCTGGCTGGTCAACGGCCTGACGGCGGGCGGTGTGAAAGGTTAAGTTTCATCTGTTATGCCACTGCAACCCTCAACTTTAGACGTATTGTATTGAACCAACTTGTGACTGTTGTTAGGCGCTCTTCGGAGCGCCCTTTTTTTATTCGCGTTTCAGCCGCTTCGAGTTGCACAGCCAGAGGGTGATCACCAGCAGCAGGATCGCCGCCGAGTAGATCAGCACGTCGAGCGGGGATTTATGATCGACGATGATCAGCCGCACAATCGCGGTGATGCCGATGTAGATGAAATAGCGCAGCGGGAAGTGAAAGCCGGACTGGAAGTACTTCACAATCAGGGCAATAAACTCGAAGTAGAGAAAGTAGACCACCAGCCCTTCCACCAGCGCATATTTGCTGGTTTGCTCAGGGGCAAATAGCACATCAGCCAGATGCACCGTCTCTTTGCCGAGAAAGACGACCAGGATCAGGCCAAGGCTCAGCAGACCGAGGTTCAGCACGGTCTGGAGTATCGTTGAGATGAACTCAACGCGCGGGCGAGTCAGGGATGTCATACAGCACCTCATTCTCCAGGGCGAGGTTCCTGTATAACGCAAAAATGTGACGGGGATCTATATTTTTTGTTTATGTTTGGCGCATTCGCCCGGTGGCGCTGCGCTTACCGGGCCTACAAAAACCGTAGGCCGGGCAAACAAGCATCAGCGGAAGTTAATGTTCTTATCGCTGGTCATGTCATACAGCTGGAACTTACGTCCAAGCTGCTGACCACCGTCACGCGTCAGCGGCGTCCAGCCCACTGCCGCACGGCTGCGGGTCGGACCGGATGAGAACAGATCCAGCGGAATCGACACGTACACCCCTTTGGTGAAGTCCCCTTCCCCGTACTCGTCCGGCGAAACGTTGGTAATAGTGGCATAGCCGCCCACCACGACGCCGCTGTCGAAGTGTTTGGAGATATCCAGCGTGCCGCCCTTATCGCCCGCCAGATACTGCCCGACACTGGCTTTCACCAGCACGTCCTGCGCGAACGACGGCGTCCAGTAGGCGGTCAGGTGACCGGTTTTGACGCTGTAGTCGGTGAACTTCATCATGTCCTGCGCGCTACGCCAGTCACGCTGTTTCACGTAGTTGGCGTCAATCCCGAAGGCCCAGTTGCTGTCGACAGGACGATACAACACTTCCGCCCCCGCGCCGCCAAACATGGTTTCCAGATAGCCACCGTAAACCTGGCCGTAGAAACCGTTGCCGAAGTACTGGAAGTAGTTGGCCTGGAGGTTATTCACGTAGATATCGTTCTGCACGTATTCACGCACGCGGGTACGCACGCGCGGCAGTTTTGAATCGTTCGGCGGGTTGGTGTAGTTAAATTTGTCGTAGTTGTTGGCAAGGTTGCCGAACAGGCTACCGGTGGTCAACAGGTGGTCGGTCACCCACAGATCGGCCGTCGCCATCGCGCCCAGCTGATACATGTAGAAGTTTTCCGGCCCGCCGACGGACTGGTTCAGCACCGGATCGATATGGAAATCGAAGCGGGGCTTATCGATATACCAGCCCTGCTCGGTACTCTCTGGCACCACCGGCTCAACGCGTTTTTGCACCAGCTCGGTTTCATGTCCCAGCGGCTCACCTTCAAGATGACGCTTAAGGCTGGCAACGTCGGTTTCGGTTGTGACCTGCGGCATGTTGAGACGGTTCTCCGTCACGCGGATCGTGCGGATCCCCTCCGGCAGATCGTTCATAACGATCCGGTTGGCGCGCTCGATCCCTTCGCGGGAATCACGGTATTTCACCTGCTCGCCGGTGACGTACAGCGTATCGCCTTTGGTCTGGATCTTCGGATCCGCCAGCCCCGCGTTATATTTCAGCAGCGTCAGCTGATTCGCCACCACGGAGTGCTGAATGATCGCATCCTGCGGCTCCGGCTGGTATTTAGGCCTCGGGTTGTCATTGTAGCGCGGACGCATATCGTTAAAGTTGGTGCGCAGCGTGAAGCCAAACATCAGGGTATTGCCGCGCTCGTAGCTGAGGTTAACGTCGGCCCAGTCGGTCACGCGGTAAATGGCGCCGACGTTAAACTTGCTCTTCTGCTCAATCTTGCCGGCAAAATCTTCGCTGTAGTTATTGCCTTCATACTCCAGCTTCAGGCGCAGCGGCTGCCAGGGCGTTTGATACTCTACGCCGCCAAATAGCGAGGCCGGGCCGTGGAACATCTGGTCGCCGTTGATGGAGCCCGCTTTTTTGTAGCTGTTATCGCGGTAGCAATATTTGTCGCTGTAGGAGCAGAACGGATTGGTTACGTTGCCGCTGGTCCCAAGATAGCCCCAGCCGAGACCCAGCGAGAAATCAAACGGCCCCCAGGCTTTACTGGCAACGATGTATTCCGCATCAAACAGGCCGGTACCGCCGATATCCTTCGCACCGACGGAGACCTGCGGCATCCAGTAGCTCTCTTCCCACAGGCGCAGCTTCACGTCGAAGGCTTTGTCTTTATAGGTCTGATCGCCGGAGAAGGCGTCGACGCTGCTGTACTGTTTCGTTCGCACGTCGGTGTAGCGCAGCGTGGTCTCCAGCCAGGGGAACAGCTGCACGGACGCAGAATAGTAGCGGTACTGATCGTTATCGCGATAGTTAAGGCTGATTTCCCCCTCGCGTGCCATCCGCGCGGTCGGGGTTTGCAGTAAGCCCACGCCGCCAAAATCGGACTGCGACGGGCCAATCGGTGCCGGATACGTTTCTGCATGACAGGCGGCACTCACGCACAGTGCAAGCATGCTGTAGAGATAGGTTTTTTTCATTATTCCGGTATCCGCTGTATCAGGGAGCGAAGGATATCGGCATTAAGCCCGTCATACGCTTTCGTCCAGAAATGGTCGGCAAAACCGACAAAAATAATGCTGCCCGGCATGGGTTCGATATGGCGTTTATTCCAGTAAGCCACCGGCGCTTTCTGCGTATGCCCGTCCGGATAGACCACCCAGGCATAGCTGTTATCGGCACCGCTGAGCAGGCTTTGTTCGTCAAGATAGCTCGCGACGTCCCGGCCCGGCGTAAACGGCTTAATGCCAGGGCTGCTGATGAGCCCCATCACGGTGACGGTGGAAGGCTGAGCCGGAAGCCACAGGGTATAATCCCCCTCCAGCGACGGATTGCCGTTTTCCGCGACGCGCACCTCATCCGGGTCGAGATTCACCTTCTGCCGGCCCGTCACCTTCAGGGCCTGAAGCTGCTGGCGCAGGCTGTTGATGGCCGCGGCATCGTCGGCGTCTTCCTGCTGTGCCAGCCCGGATAATCTGGCGAGCAGCGCCTGATGTCTTTGTTCCGCGACAATCGTCGCCTGACGCTCGCTGATAACGCCCCCGGTCCACCAGCTTTTCGCCAGTCTCGGCTGACCCACCAGATCGAGCAGATGCCCGGCATTGGTTAAGGTTTTGGGTTTTTCGCTGTCCGGGGTGTAGACCTGTACCGTTCCCGCAGACCACGCCAGCGGCGAGGCAAGGCTGGCGAGAAGCGCAACGTGGATGAACGTTTTCATGATTTCGCCGCCTTGATCAGGGTGGTCTTCACCGGGAAGAAACCGGCACCGAGATACTGCAAGGACTGGCGGATTTGCCCCTCTTCGTCCACCCAGAAGCGGTTATGCCAGGTGGCCTGGTCGGTTGTCACCTCTTCCTCCAGCACGCGAACCTGCGTTTCGTCGCTGCCCACCTTTACGCTGTCCGTACCGTCCCAGCGGAAAGTGGAGCGGGCCGTGGCATAACGCACCTGTTTGTGTTCGGTCCAGCCCATCGTGCGCGTCCAGCTTGCGCCATCGACAATCTGATTCGGCTTAATGAGCGGATCTTCAGCCAGGTTGTTCACCTCGATCAGGTTGTCGCCGCCGAGCAACGTTTTCACGATTCGGGCATGCTGCGTGACGATGGTGGCCTGATCCTGCGTCACCCATTTCTGCTGCCCGTTTTCATCGAAAGCGAGCACCACAAACAGTTGCGGACCATCGTTTAGCTGCATGTACTGGCTGGCATACGGCATGTTCTGAAGTTCGTCATCGGTCAGATGCACGCCCGGCGTGCCGAACATGCTGTCCCACAGTGAGTTGCCCAGCCCTTTAGTGGTAGCTGAGCACGCCTGCAACAGCAGGCAAATCAGGATGATTGCAGGTCGCTTCACGACTCTTCTCCGAAGGGGCGAAATAACCACACCGAAGTGTGGTTATGATTAAAACACCCGGTATTACTGGGTGCTGGTCGTCGTAGTGGTCGTGGTTCCGGTATTGGAGCCATCACCGCCACCGGTTGCCGCCAGCGCGACACCCACGGCTGAACTTACGGCGCTGGTGCTGGCTGCGGTAGAACTTCCCGCAGACGCAGACGTCGCTGCCGACCCTGCTGCTTCCCCGACCTGGACCGGAGCTGCATAGACAGACGTCGCCGCAAGTGCAGATATGGCAAAAATGCCATACAGTACTTTCTTCATAACAATTTCCCTTCAATGAATGAATGGAGATTTGCCCGAAAGAAATTCAGGCGGATTCGAGTATACACAACTAACACTGAGGGTTTACCGTACGGGGAAATAGGGAAAGGGTTTTCGGACTAATGGATAAAAATGAAACGAAAGAAGAATAGATAAAATATATAACCAATATAAATCAGCTAGTTATAATATAGACACGCTAAAGTATTTCTGCGTATTTTCTTAAAATAAACCGCAGTAATTAACGGGTTAGCCGCGTTTTTCGGATTAAACTCAGACCCGAAATTTGAGTTAACTAACAGACATCAGGAATTATCCGATAAAAAAATGCCGGCATATCGCCGGCATTTTTCATGACATATTTATTACCCACGCCATGCTTTATAGCGGTTAATCAAACCGTTGGTGGAGCTGTCGTGGCTGTCGATTGCTTTATCGTCGCCCAGCTCCGGCAGAATGCGGTTTGCCAGCTGTTTACCCAGCTCAACGCCCCACTGGTCAAAGGTGAAGATATTGAGGATAGCGCCCTGGGTGAAGATCTTGTGCTCGTACAGCGCAATCAGCGCGCCCAGGCTGAACGGGGTGATTTCGCGCAGCAGGATGGAGTTAGTTGGACGGTTGCCTTCGAACACCTTGAACGGCACAACGTGGTCCAGCGTGGCCGGATCTTTACCCTGGTCACGATACTCCTGCTCAACTACCTCGCGGGATTTGCCGAACGCCAGCGCTTCGGTCTGGGCGAAGAAGTTAGACAGCAGCTTCTGATGGTGGTCGGACAGCGGGTTGTGCGTAATCGCCGGGGCGATGAAATCGCACGGTACCATTTTGGTACCCTGGTGGATCAGCTGGTAGAACGCATGCTGGCCGTTGGTGCCCGGCTCGCCCCAGATGATTGGGCCAGTCTGGTAATCCACCGCGTTGCCGTTACGGTCAACGTACTTACCGTTGGATTCCATGTTGCCCTGCTGGAAGTAGGCCGCAAAGCGGTGCATGTACTGGTCGTACGGCAGGATCGCTTCGGTTTCAGCGCCGAAGAAGTTGTTGTACCAGATACCGATCAGCGCCAGCAGCACCGGCAGGTTTTTCTCAGGCGCGGTGGTGGAGAAGTGTTTGTCCATCGCGTGCGCACCGGAGAGCAGCTCAACGAAGTTGTCGAAGCCGACGGACAGAATGATGGACAGGCCGATTGCAGACCACAGAGAGTAGCGGCCGCCAACCCAGTCCCAGAACTCGAACATGTTCGCCGTATCAATGCCGAACTCGCCTACCGCTTTACCGTTGGTGGAGAGCGCCGCAAAGTGTTTCGCCACGTGCTTTTCGTCACCCGCGGTTTTCAGGAACCAGTCGCGCGCGCTGTGGGCGTTGGTCATGGTTTCCTGGGTGGTGAAGGTTTTGGACGCCACCAGGAACAGGGTGGTTTCCGGGTTCACTTTTTTCAGCACTTCAGCGATGTGAGTCCCATCGACGTTAGAGACGAAGTGCATGTTGAGGTGGTTTTTGTAAGGGCGCAGCGCCTCGGTCACCATGAACGGGCCGAGGTCAGAGCCGCCGATACCGATGTTCACCACGTCGGTGATTGCTTTGCCGGTGTAGCCTTTCCAGCTGCCGGAGATGATCGCTTCAGAGAAGGTTTTCATCTTTTCCAGCACCGCGTTCACTTCCGGCATCACATCTTTGCCGTCAACGATGATTGGAGTATTGCTACGGTTACGCAGCGCCACGTGCAGTACGGCACGATCTTCGGTGCGGTTGATCTTCTCACCAGAGAACATGGATTTGATGGCATCAGCCAGCTCGGTCTCTTTCGCCAGATCTTGCAGCTTCGCCAGCGTCTCTTCGGTGATACGGTTCTTGGAGAAATCCACCAGCATCAGGTCATCGAAGGTGGCGGAGAACTTGCTGAAACGATCGGCATCTTTCGCGAACAGATCCGCGATGGTGACGTCTTTCATTTCATCAAAATGTTTCTGTAGTGCCTGCCATGCAGCGGTCTGCGTTGGGTTGATGTTTTTCATAGCAATACTCTTCTGATTTGAGAATTGTGACTGCGGTCGATTGTAGCGCCTGCAAATAAAAATTGTGATGGTTTTTATGCCATTGCCCTGGTCTGCATCAAACGCAGGTGAAAAGACCCGAAAAGTATAGCTGCTGTCGCGCCCTTCCGGCGTGGCGAAATGTCGGTCAAAAGGGGGTAAAAAGGAGCATAAAATATGGGCCTGTTATAAGTCCTGTTTCTGAGGGGTACCCCCCCATGAAAAATCCGCATAATCCCAGCATTGACAGGACCTCCCCCGCATTTTATTTATAGGGCCGTATTTTGCGCCTGCACCTGTCCTCGCTTCACTCTTGTGCCAAGGTCGCTCTATTCATTCCCTGACACGAGGTTGTTATGACGAGTTTTGTGGTCGCCAAGTTTGGCGGCACCAGTGTGGCAGACTACGCTGCCATGAACCGCAGCGCCGATGTGGTGCTGGCCGATCCGAATACCCGCCTGGTGGTGCTGTCCGCCTCAGCCGGCGTGACGAACCTGCTGGTTTCGCTGTCTGAAGGACTGGAGGCGACCGAGCGTTTCGTGAAGCTGGATGCGCTACGCAAAATTCAGTTCGACATCCTTGAGCGTCTGCAAAACCCGAACGTCATTCGTGAGGAAGTGGAACGCCTGCTGGAAAATATTACCACCCTGGCAGAAGCCGCGTCGCTGGCCACCTCAACCGCGCTGACCGACGAGCTGGTCAGCCACGGCGAGCTGATGTCCACCCTGCTGTTCGTTGAGATCATGCGCGAGCGCAATATTCAGGCGCAGTGGTTTGACGTGCGCAAAGTGATGCGCACCAGCGACCGCTTTGGCCGCGCCGAGCCGGACGTGGAAGCGCTGGCCGAGCTGACCAGCCAGCAGCTTGCCCCGCGCCTTGATGAAGGCATTGTGATCACCCAGGGCTTTATCGGTAGCGAAGCCAAAGGACGCACCACCACGCTGGGCCGCGGCGGTAGCGACTACACTGCCGCCCTGCTGGGCGAAGCCCTGCACGCGACCCGCGTGGATATCTGGACGGACGTGCCGGGTATTTACACTACCGACCCGCGCGTGGTGTCTGCGGCAAAACGTATTGACGTGATCGCCTTTGAAGAAGCGGCGGAAATGGCCACCTTCGGCGCGAAAGTGCTGCATCCGGCCACGCTGCTGCCTGCCGTGCGCAGCGACATTCCGGTTTTCGTTGGTTCCAGTAAAGATCCAAAGGCGGGCGGGACGCTGGTCTGCAAGAAAACCGAGAACCCACCGCTGTTCCGCGCGCTGGCCCTGCGCCGCAAGCAGACGCTGGTTACCCTGCACAGCCATAATATGCTGCACTCCCGCGGCTTCCTGGCAGAAGTGTTTGGTATCCTGGCGCGCCATAATATCTCCGTGGATCTGATCACCACCTCGGAAGTGAGCATCGCACTGACGCTCGACACCACCGGCTCCACCTCTACCGGCGATACCCTGCTGACGCAATCGCTGCTGATTGAGCTGTCCGAACTGTGCCGCGTGGAAGTGGAAGAAGATCTGGCGCTGGTTGCCATCATCGGTAACAAGCTGTCGCGCGCCTGCGGCGTGGGCAAAGAGGTCTTCGGCGTGCTCGACCCGTTCAGCATCCGCATGATTTGCTACGGCGCCTCCAGCTATAACCTCTGCTTCCTGGTCCCTGCCGATCAGGCCGAGCAGGTCGTGCAGAAACTTCATCAGAATTTGTTTGAATAAAATTCGTTAGCACGATAAACAATACCAATAAGCCGGGCACAGACCCGGCTTTTTTATTACAAAACAACACGACAATACTGCAAGGAATTCACTATGTTATCCGCTATCACCCGGCTGTTCCCGCTATGGGCGCTGCTGCTCTCCATACTCGCGTATTACACCCCTAGCACGTTCACGGGCATTGGTCCGTGGGTCACCACGCTGCTGATGCTGATTATGCTCGGCATGGGCGTACACCTGAAAATCGACGATTTTAAACGCGTGCTGTCTCGCCCGGCGCCGGTTGCCGCGGGTATTTTCCTGCACTACCTGGTGATGCCGCTCGCGGCGTGGCTGCTGGCGATGGCCTTCAAAATGCCACCGGACCTTTCCGCCGGGATGGTGCTGGTGGGCAGCGTTGCCAGCGGTACGGCATCTAACGTGATGATCTTCCTGGCGAAAGGCGACGTGGCGCTGTCCGTCACCATCTCGTCCGTTTCCACGCTGGTGGGCGTGATTGCCACACCGCTATTAACCCGCCTGTACGTGGACGCGCATATTCAGGTGGACGTGATGGGCATGCTGCTCAGCATTTTGCAAATCGTGGTGATCCCGATTGCGCTGGGGCTGATTATCCACCATCTGTTCCCACGCGTGGTGAAAGCGGTTGAGCCGTACCTGCCCGCGTTTTCGATGGTCTGCATTCTGGCGATCATCAGCGCCGTGGTAGCCGGTTCCGCCTCGCACATTGCCTCGGTGGGCTTTGTGGTGATCGTCGCGGTGGTGCTGCACAACACCATCGGCCTGCTGGGCGGATACTGGGGCGGGAAGCTGTTTGGCTTTGACGAATCCACCTGCCGCACGCTGGCGATCGAAGTGGGAATGCAGAACTCCGGCCTGGCGGCGGCGCTCGGAAAAATTTACTTCTCGCCGCTTGCAGCCCTGCCGGGCGCGCTGTTCTCCGTCTGGCACAACCTGTCTGGTTCGCTGCTGGCGGGCTACTGGTCCGGTAAGCCGATTGATGAACAACCGAAAAAAGATGCGCTGAAACAGGGTTAATTAACCCGGCTTGCTTTACACTGGAGCTTCCCCATCAGGAGGCTTCAGCAATGGCGACACCACGATTGACCCAGAAAGACATGACGGAAGCCGAGCAGCGCGAACTGAAAACGCTTCTCGACCGCGCCCGCATCGCGCATGGCCGCACGCTGACGAATGCCGAAACCAATCAGGTTAAAAAAGAGTACATCGACAAGCTGATGGCACAACGTGAGGCTGCGGCGAAAAAAGCCCGCAAGCTGAAAAAAGAGCAGGCTTATAAACCGGATGCAGAGGCAACCTTTTCCTGGTCCGCCAGCACATCAACCCGTGGAAGGCGCTAATCAGCGCCCTTTCTTTTTACGCCCCGGCTGGGTAAAGCGTTTTCCGTTACCCGGCTTGCCTCGCCCTTTCTCTTCCGCCTGCGGTGCCTTAACCACCGGACGTTTAATCGCCTGCGTTTTCGGTTTGGCTTTGGCTTTCGGCTTCGCTTCGGACGAGGAGTTTTCGATAAGCTTGAACAGCTCGATCAGCTCGTCGTCCGTCAGGTCGCGCCACTCGCCCAGCGGGATCCCGGACAGGCTGACGTTCATGATGCGCGTGCGTTCCAGCTTCGTCACTTCATAACCAAAATACTCGCACATGCGGCGGATCTGGCGGTTTAAGCCCTGCACCAGGGTAATGCGGAAGGCAAACGGCGCTTCTTTTTTGACCTTGCACTTCTTCGTGACGGTGCCCAGAATCGGCACGCCTGCGCCCATCCCGCGAATGAACTCGTCCGTCACCGGCTTGTTCACCGTCACGATGTACTCTTTCTCGTGGTCGTTACCGGCACGCAGAATTTTGTTCACCAGGTCGCCGTGGTTGGTAAGGAAAATCAGCCCCTGAGAGTCTTTATCCAGGCGACCAATCGGGAAGATACGGCTGCTGTGGTTAACGAAATCAACGATGTTGTCCCGCTCGCCATCTTCCGTGGTGCTGACAATCCCAACCGGTTTGTTCAACGCGATAAACACCAGGTCTTCGGCATCACGGGGTTCGATGACCTGACCATTCACTTTAACCACATCGCCAGGCACCACCTGATCGCCGATGGTGGCGCGTTTGCCGTTGAGAAACACGTTACCCTGTTCAATGTAACGGTCAGCCTCGCGACGTGAGCAGATCCCGCTCTCGCTAATGTATTTGTTTAATCGGGTTGATTGAGTTGGCAGCATAGTTTCTCCTGTGAAGGGCGAAATATACCTTACCTTGCGGCTGACAAAAAAGACCTAGTAACCGTTGATCAGAAAATCGAGTGCATCACGCAATGAAGCACTGCTGTCAGTGAGATCGGAAACGCGTTCACCTAACTCTTTTGAAGAGATGCCTGACAGCATATGCATCATGACCACGCAGGGCTTACCCGCGATTTCAACGACAGGGCACACTTTCGCAGGCGGACGAATGCCGCCCAGCTGGCTTAATTCTACAGCGGGAGCAACCAGTACATGTTTCATCACATTAGCAACAGGGTGCTGCATATTGATAAGCCATGGATAGGCATTTTTCCCATTCCCTGCATTCTCATAAGCAAAATATTGCACCATCAGAATGACCTCTGAAAGTCGCTGAAAGAGCCGTTTTCATCAACCCACTGGTTGATGGCCTCTATAGACGCTTTATTTTCTGCTAACCACTCTGCGCGCTGGTGCGCACGAAACTGTTCCTGTAGGGCGGCAGTGAGTACAGCAGAGAGATTAAGTTTGAGACGTCGCGCTTCTTCAAGAATGTCAGGTGCTAACGAAACATTGACGGATTTTTTTATGCCGTTAGTAGTGCGCATGATAACCCCCATTGGAATGCGCATGAATTGGCGAAGTGTAGCGTAATAAACGAGCATTTTCTATTCCCTTATAAATGTAAGGTCTGAAGAGTAAAATGCTCTTTATAGAGTGTCACGCCTCGCAAATGGGTTTTGCGAGGCGCTTTCAGAGATTAATACTCATCCCGCTCGTCGTCTTCATCCGGTTGTTCCATCACGCTATACGCCACCGCGCAGAACAGCGAGTTAAGACGCTTCATATCCCCCAGCAGCCCCAGGTGCAGGGAGCTGGTCTCGATGCTCTGAACGTTCTGCTGGTGCAGACGCTCAACGTGGGCGTGCGAGTATCGGCGGTTGAGAATGCGGAAGCGATGCTTGTTGCGGCGCAGGCGGCGCGCGCTCGGCACGTCGCTGGAGAAGAACACCGACATCGCCAGCTTCAGGTTGCTCACCAGCTTTTCGTGCAGCGCTTCCAGCTCCTTCAGCCCTTCCACGGAGAAGGCCCGACGCGCGGCCAGGGATTTGTCCGCGATTTCGCTGCCCATACGCTCGACGATGTCCGAGGCCTGCTCCAGGTTAAGCGACATCTCAATGATTTCCGCCCAGCGGCGGGACTCCTCTTCCGCCAGCTCGTCCTGGGGGATGCGCGCCAGATAGAGCTTGATGGCGGTGTACAGCACATTGATATCGTCCGCCAGCCTGCGCAGCTCCTTCTCCTCGCGCGGCTCGCCGTGCATCACCTTTTTCAGCCCTTCGAGCATGGTTTCCATCGCGTCGCCCATGCGCAGCGTTTCGCGGGCGGCGTTGGCGATAGCCAGCGCGGGGGTGTCCAGCACCGAGGTATCCAGATGCTTCGGCTTGAGGCGTGCGTCCAGCTCCGGTTCATCACGAATCAGGCGTTCGCAGAAGCGGGCCATTGGGGCGGCAAACGGCACCATCGCCAGGCAGCGCACCAGGTTATAGAAGACGTGGAAGTAGATCACCAGCTCCGCTTTCGGCAGAGAGATGTTATCCATCAGGTTGGCCAGCGGATGCACAAACGGCAGAATGATCAGGCTGCCCACCAGCTTAAACAGTAAACTTCCCAGCGCCACGCGGCGGGCGGCAGCATTGGCGGCGCTGTTGTTGAGCATCGCCAGCAGGCCAGAACCGAGGTTGGCGCCGATCACCAGGCACAGCGCCACCGGGAAAGAGATGGCCCCCGCAGCGGTGAGCGTCGCCGTCAGCAGAACGGCTGCCAGGCTGGAGTAGCTGACGATGGCAAACACCGCACCGATCAGCGCATCCAGCATAATATCGCCGGTTAACGAGGCGAAGATGACCTGCACGCCGTTGGCCTGGGTGATCGGCGTAACCGCCTGCACAATCAGCTCCAGCGCCAGCAGGATCAGCCCGAGGCCGATGCCGACGCGTCCGAGCTGCCCGGCACGACTTTGCTTACGGCTGAGGAAGAAAATGACGCCGATAAAAATCAGCAGCGGCGACAGCCAGGAGAGATCGAAGGTCAGGATACGCGCCATCAGCGCGGTCCCCACATCAGCGCCGAGAACGATCACCAGCGCCGGAGCGAGGGCGACCAGATCCTGCGCCACAAACGAAGTGACGAGCATGGTGGTAGCATTACTGCTTTGCACCAGCGCCGTGACGCCAATACCCGCGCAGAAGGCGAGCGGCTTCTTCTCAACGCTGCCGCTGAGAACGGTACGTAAACGTGCGCCAAACACGCGCATTACGCCGGTACGAACGATATGGGTGCCCCATACCAGCAGTGCGACTGCGGAGAGCAGGTGTAACAACGTCAACACGGTTGGTTTTCCTCCTTATCGTTATCTGTTTTCCTGAGGTTTGTTGCGCGTTGTCTTGCCGGATGGCGGCTACGCCTTATCCGGCCTACGCGTAGGCCCGGTCAGCGCAGCGCCACCGGGCAATGTGGTAAGAACCTTCTTCCAGTATAAGGGTTTAAACGTAAGAAAGAGACAGGGCACCCTGGAGGTGCCCTGTTTGTTGTAAGGAAAAGTGACGTTAGTCTGCGTCGTAGCCTAAATTCGGCGCCAGCCAGCGTTCTACCTCTGACACGCTCATGCCTTTACGCTGGGCGTAATCTTCAATCTGATCGCGCTGAAGCTGCGCCACGGCGAAGTACTTGCTATCCGGGTGGCTGAAGTACCATCCGGAAACGGACGCGCCCGGCCACATGGCAAATGACTCGGTGAGCTTCATGCCCGTATGCGCTTCTACGTCCAAAAGTTTCCAGATAGTGCCCTTTTCGGTATGTTCCGGACAGGCCGGATACCCCGGTGCCGGACGAATGCCCTGGTAGTTTTCGCGGATCAGCTCCTCGTTGCTAAGGTTCTCATTCGCCGCGTAGCCCCAGTGCACCTTACGTACGCGTTCGTGCAGGTATTCAGCAAAGGCTTCCGCCAGACGGTCGGCAATCGCTTTCACCATGATTTTGTTGTAATCATCATGCTGTGCGTCGAACGCATCCGCCAGCGCATCTTCTTCCAGACCCCCGGTGACGGCAAACGCGCCGATATAGTCGGCTTTCCCACTCAGCTTCGGCGCAACAAAATCCGCCAGGCAGTAGTTGGCAAAGCCCACTTTCTCCGTTTGCTGGCGCAGGTGATGGCTCACGGCCAGCACGTGGGTGCGGGTTTCATCGCGATAGATTTCCACGTCGTCGCCCACGCGGTTTGCCGGGAACAGGCCCAGCACGCCGCGCGGATTGAGGGCTTTCTCTGCGCTCAGCCTGTCGAGCATGTCGTTGGCATCTTTAAACAGGCGTTTCGCCTCTTCGCCTACCACCTCGTCTTCCAGGATGCGCGGATATTTGCCCGCCAGCGACCAGGTCATAAAGAACGGCGTCCAGTCGATGTAGTTGCGCAGCGTTTCGATGCTGGCGACCACCTCCTGCACGCCCAGACGGTGCGCGACCGGCGGCGTATAGCTTGCCCAATCGAAGGCCAGGTCGTTATCGCGCGCGGCGGCGAGCGTCACCGGCGGCGTACGCGGTTTCTTACGGCCGTGCTGAATGCGGACGGTTTCGTACTCTTTGCGGGTGCGGGCGACAAACTCATCGCGCTGGGTATCGGAAAGCAGCGCGGAGACCACTCCCACGGTGCGCGAGGCATTTTGGACATACACCGTCGGCCCACTGTAGTTTTGCTCGATTTTCACCGCCGTGTGGGCTTTCGAGGTGGTGGCCCCGCCAATCAGCAGCGGAATGGTGAAGCCCTGACGCTCCATCTCTTTCGCCACGTTGACCATCTCGTCCAGCGACGGCGTGATCAGCCCTGAAAGACCAATCAGGTCAGCATTGACTTCGCGTGCGGTCTTGAGGATTTTATCCGCCGGAACCATCACGCCGAGGTCAATAATCTCGTAGTTATTACACTGCAACACCACGCCAACAATGTTTTTGCCGATGTCGTGCACGTCACCCTTCACGGTGGCGATAACCATTTTACCGTTGCTGGAGCCCTTCTCTTTGCTGGCTTCGATAAAGGGTTCCAGATAAGCCACAGCCTGCTTCATGACGCGGGCGGATTTCACCACCTGCGGCAGGAACATCTTGCCCTCGCCGAACAGATCGCCGACCACGTTCATGCCGTCCATCAGCGGCCCTTCGATCACCTCAATCGGGCGGGCTGCCTGCTGACGCGCTTCCTCGGTATCCTGCTCGATGAACTCGGTAATCCCTTTCACCAGCGAGTATTCCAGACGCTTTTTCACGTCCCAGGCGCGCCACTCGGCCTGCTGAACGGTGGCTGATTCATCCGACTTGCTGCCGCGGTATTTTTCCGCCAGGTCGAGCATGCGCTCGGTGGCATCGTCGCGACGGTTGAGGATCACGTCCTCGACGGCGTCGCGCAGCTCCGCCGGCAGGTCGTCGTAAATCGCCAGCTGGCCCGCGTTAACGATCCCCATGTCCATCCCGTTGCGGATGGCGTAGTAGAGGAACACGGCGTGGATCGCCTCACGCACCGGGTCGTTACCACGGAACGAGAACGAGACGTTCGACACGCCGCCGGAGATCAGCGCATGCGGCAGCTCGCGTTTAATGTCTTCACACGCGCCGATAAAGTCCTGGGCGTAATTGTTGTGCTCTTCAATGCCGGTCGCGACGGCGAAGATGTTCGGGTCGAAAATGATGTCTTCCGCCGGGAAGCCCACCTCTTCGGTCAAAATCTTGTACGCGCGGCGGCATATCTCAATTTTGCGCTCGCGGGTATCGGCCTGGCCCACTTCATCGAAGGCCATCACCACCACGGCGGCCCCGTAGCGGCGCACCAGCTTCGCGTGGTGAATAAAAGTATCGACCCCTTCCTTCATCGAAATGGAGTTGACGATGCCTTTACCCTGAATGCATTTCAGCCCTTTTTCGATGACGTCCCATTTGGAGGAGTCAATCATGATTGGCACGCGGGCAATGTCCGGCTCACCAGCAATCAGGTTGAGAAAACGCACCATCGCCGCTTCGGCGTCGAGCATCCCCTCGTCCATGTTGATATCAATAATCTGCGCGCCGCTCTCGACCTGCTGGCGGGCGACGTCCAGCGCTTCGCTGTACTTCTCTTCTTTGATCAGGCGCTTGAATTTTGCGGAACCGGTAACGTTGGTACGTTCACCCACGTTCACAAACAGGCTGTCGTCGCCGATGGTCAACGGCTCAAGGCCGGAAAGGCGACAGGCAACCGGAAGCTCGGGCAGCTTGCGCGGCGGCAGCCGGTCCACGGCGCGGCTCATGGCCGCGATGTGCTCCGGCGTGGTGCCGCAGCAGCCGCCAACGATGTTCAGGAAGCCAGACTCGGCCCACTCGCGGATTTGCGCCGCCATGGTGTCGGCATCCAGATCGTATTCGCCAAACGCGTTCGGCAGACCGGCGTTCGGGTGGGCGGTGACATAGCATTCTGCGATGCGCGAAAGCTCCTGCACGTACTGGCGCAGCTCGTCCGGCCCCAGCGCGCAGTTCAGGCCGAAGGAGAGGGCTTCAGCGTGGCGCAGCGAGTTATAGAAGGCTTCGGTGGTCTGGCCGGAAAGCGTGCGCCCCGAGGCGTCGGTGATGGTGCCGGAAATCATGATCGGCAGGTCAACGCCCAGCGCCTCGAACTCCTCTTTCACCGCGTAAATCGCGGCTTTGGCATTGAGGGTGTCGAATACGGTTTCAATCAGGATTAGGTCGGAACCGCCTTCCACCAGCGCTTTAGTAGACTCACGATAGGCGGCCACCAGCTGGTCGAAGGTGATGTTACGAAACGCCGGATCGTTTACGTCCGGTGAAATTGACGCGGTGCGGTTCGTCGGGCCAAGCACCCCGGCAACGTAGCGCGGTTTATCCGGGGTACGGGCGGTCCATTCGTCGGCGCAGGCGCGGGCGAGCCTGGCCGCCTCAAAGTTGATCTCCGCCGACAGGGATTCCATCTGGTAATCCGCCATGGCGATGGTTGTCGAGTTGAAGGTGTTGGTTTCAACAATATCCGCACCCGCTTCAAAGTAGGCGTTGTGGATATCCCGGATGACGGACGGTTTGCTCAACACCAGCAGGTCATTGTTTCCTTTCAGGTCACAAGGCCAGTCGGCAAAGCGCTCGCCACGGAAATCGTCTTCGCTCAGACGATAGCCCTGGATCATGGTGCCCATGCCGCCGTCCAGCACCAGAATTCGTTCATTTAACTGCGCACGCAGTTGCTCTACTTTGCTGCTCACACTTGCTCCCGACAACGCTCAACATGGCCAAAAGGCTGCGTTCCATACTGGCATAATCTCGCAGGGCCGAAAAGCCACACGGCGGGAACATGAGACATGTTCACCATCACTCCTCCGATCAGTCAGGAAAGCGGTTGCAAATTCACCAAATAAAACGAAAATGATTTCCACGATACAGAAAAAGGAGTTCGTCATGGTTACGACCGTTCCCGCCAAACGCGGCAGAAAACCTGCTGCCAACCCTGCCGCACAGCCCGGCGGACAGGTTCAGTCTCTGACGCGCGGCCTGAAGCTGCTGGAATGGATAGCCGAATCGCATGGTAGCGTGGCCCTGACAGAGCTGGCCCAGCAGGCTGGCCTGCCGAACTCCACAACGCACCGTCTGCTGACCACCATGCAGCAGCTGGGTTTTGTGCGTCAGGTGGGCGAGCTGGGACACTGGGCGGTGGGCGCGCATGCGTTTATTGTCGGCAGCAGTTTTCTGCAAAGCCGCAACCTGCTGGCAATTGTTCACCCGATCCTGCGCAAGCTGATGGAAGAGTCCGGCGAGACGGTCAACCTGGCGGTGCTGGACCAGAGCGACCATCAGGCCATTATTATCGACCAGGTGCAGTGCACGCAGCTGATGCGCATGTCCGCGCCGATTGGCGGCAAGCTGCCGATGCATGCCTCCGGGGCGGGTAAAGCGTTTCTGTCGCAGCTGAGCGAAGAGCAGGTGACCGGGCTGCTGCACCGTAAAGGGCTGCACGCCTACACCCACGCCACGCTGGTGTCGCCGGTGCATCTGAAAGAAGATCTGGCGTTGACCCGCAAGCGCGGCTATTCGTTTGATGACGAAGAACACGCCCTTGGGCTGCGCTGCCTCGCGTCCTGTATTTTCGACGAGCACCGCGAGCCGTTCGCCGCGATCTCGATTTCCGGGCCGATTTCGCGCATGACCGACGATCGCGTCACCGAGCTGGGCGCGCTGGTGATTAAGGCCGCGAAAGAGGTGACGCTGGCGTATGGTGGGATTCGTTAAACCGCACACAAAACCGCTGCTTGCGGCGGTAAGCGTACACATCTTCCACATGTCCGTTTTTGATCCGCGTTTGTAGCCCGCGCCAGTAGCTGGCGTGGAACAGATCTTCATGCATCTCTTCAAATAACGGCCCGATGCGTGGGTCCGCACACAGCCAGTGGCGAAACTCCTCCGGAAACACATCGCCCGGCGAAACGCTGTACCACGGCTCGCTGGACAGCTCGTCTTCCGGGTAGCGCGGCGGCGGTATGTCGCGGAAGTTTACCTCGGTCATGTAGCAAATTTCATCGTAATCGTAGAACACCACCCGCCCGTGACGGGTGACGCCGAAGTTTTTAAACAGCATATCGCCGGGAAAAATATTGGCGGCGGCGAGCTGGCGGATGGCGTTGCCGTACTCTTCGATGGCATCACGCAAAGCCTGGCCCCCTGACTGTTCCAGCCAGATATTGAGCGGCACCATACGGCGCTCAATGTAGAGATGGCTAATTGCTATTTTATCGCCCAGATCGGTGATTTTCGTTGGCGCTTCCTGCATTAACAGCGACATGAGCGCCGGATCAATCTGCTGCTTATCCAGCACAAAGTTTTCAAACTCCTGGGTATCGGCCATTCGCCCGACGCGATCGTGCTCTTTTACCAGCTGATAGCAGGCGCGGACGTGGGCGGCGGTCATCTCTTTCTGCGGGGCGAAATTATCCTTAATCACCTTAAACACCCGATCGAAGCCCGGCAGCGTGAAGACCAGCATCACCATGCCGCGGATGCCTGGCGCTTCGATAAACTGCTCATCCGCCGCGGTGACATAGCGCAGATACTCCCGATAACTTTCCGTTTTGGCATGCTTCTGACAGCCAATCGCCATATACAGCTCGGCGGTGGTTTTGCCCGGCAGGATCTCGCGCAGCCACTCCACCAGGGCGGCCGGCAGCGGAGCATAAACCATGAAATAGGAGCGGGCGAAACCAAAAACGATGCTGGCTTCGGCGCTGGTGGTCAGGCAGGTATCGACAAACAGTTCGCCGTCGTCGGTACGGTGAATGGGCAGCAGAAACGGCACAATGGCCGTCGGCGTAATCAGTTTGCCCACCAGCCAGGCGGCCTTATTCCGGTAGAACAGCTCGTTAGCCACCTGCACATGGCTGCGGCTGAGCACCTCCTCGCCGTAGGTTTCACGAAGATGGGTATGGATATAGTCAATATCCCGGAGTTTGTTCTCCCACGGCAGGCGCAGCGGCAAATCCGTTAAGATGCGATGCAGGAGCTTTTCCCACCCGCGATCGGGAAAGAAATCTTTCGCCAGCGGACGCGGAATGGTACGGAAGCGGCGCTCAGGCTGGGAGCTGAAGATAAATAACCGCTCAGGAGATAATGAGCGGTGGTCAAATAACCGGCAATAGACGGAGTTGAAAAAGCTCTCCGCAATCTCGAAGCGAGGGTAGTCGGGTAACAGATGGGTGTAACACTCTTTCACGCGCAGTAAAAATGCCGCATCCGGACTTTTACCGTCGGTAATACAGCGCAGCTGCTCCACCACCAGGCCTACGTGGTGGTCATAAAGATGGATACGCTGCTTCATGGCCTGCTGAACCGCATGCCAGTCGGCGTGCTCAAAACGCTGTTGCGCCCCGGAGGTCACTTCCAGAAAACGGCCATACTGGGCGTCAAAGCCCTGAAGAATGGTTTGGGCAATCAATAATTCCAGACCACGCGACATAGATTCCCCCTCACCCCGGCCCTCTCCCCAAAGGGGAGAGGGGGAAAAAATTAGAACTGTGCTTCTTCGGTTGAACCCGTTAATGCCGTGACGGAGGAAGTGCCGCCCTGAATAATCGTGGTCACATTGTCGAAGTAGCCGGTTCCCACTTCCTGCTGGTGAGAAACGAAGGTATAGCCCTCTTTTCCTGCCGCAAATTCTGGCTGCTGTACCTTTTCAACGTAGTGCTTCATGCCTTCGCCCTGCGCGTAGGCGTGCGCCAGGTCGAACATGTTGAACCACATGCTGTGGATACCCGCCAGGGTGATGAACTGGTACTTGTAGCCCATATCCGACAGCTGTTGCTGGAAGCTGGCAATGGTCGTGTCGTCCAGATTTTTTTGCCAGTTGAAGGACGGCGAACAGTTATAGGCCAGCAGCTTGCCCGGATATTTCGCATGAATCGCATCGGCAAAACGCTTCGCCAGCGCCAGATCCGGCATGGAGGTTTCACACCAGACCAGGTCGGCGTAAGGGGCATAGGCCAGACCGCGGCTGATGGCCTGTTCGATACCGGCATGCGTGCGATAGAACCCCTCGCTGGTGCGCTCGCCGGTAATAAATTCGCTGTCGTACGGATCGCAGTCAGAGGTGATCAGGTCCGCCGCATCCGCATCGGTACGGGCAATCACCAGCGTCGGCACGCCGAGCACGTCAGCAGCCAGACGCGCGGCAACCAGCTTCTGAATCGCTTCCTGGGTCGGGACGAGAACTTTTCCGCCCATATGCCCGCACTTCTTCACCGACGCCAGCTGATCTTCGAAGTGAACGGCCGCTGCACCGGCCTCAATCATCGATTTCATCAGTTCAAAGGCGTTAAGCACGCCGCCGAAACCCGCTTCCGCATCCGCCACGATCGGCAGGAAGTAATCAATAAAACGCGGATCGTTGGGCTCGATGCCTGCGGCCCACTGGATCTGATCCGCGCGGCGGAAGGTATTGTTGATCCGATCCACCACCGACGGTACCGAGTTGGCCGGATAAAGAGATTGATCCGGATACATGCTGGAGGCCAGGTTGGCGTCCGCCGCGACCTGCCAGCCGGAAAGGTAGATGGCTTCTATGCCGGCCTTCGCCTGCTGCAATGCCTGACCGCCGGTCAGTGCACCGAGGCTGTTGATATAGCCTTTTTTAGATCCCCCGTGCAGCAGATCCCACATTTTCGCCGCGCCATTCTGCGCCAGCGTACATTCCGGGTTTACCGAGCCGCGTAACTTCACCACTTCCTCTGCGCTGTACGGGCGACGGATGCCTTCCCAGCGCGGTTGAGTCCACTCTTTCTGTAATTCTTCGATTTGTTGGGTACGGGTTTTCATGTGCAGATGCTCCATATTGTTATGTGGTGAATTACGCCAGGAAGCGGTAGCCCGGCAGGGTCAGGAAGTCGATTAAGTCATCTGAGGTGGTGATTTGCTCCATCAGGCGCGCAGCGTCGTCAAAGCGCCCGCTGCTGAAGCGGTGCTCGCCCAGTTCGTCCTGGATGACCCGCATCTCTTCGGCCAGCATCTGACGGAACAGGGCTTTGGTGACCGGTTTGCCGTTGCTGAGCGTTTTTTGATGGTGGATCCACTGCCAGATAGAGGTACGGGAAATTTCCGCCGTGGCAGCATCTTCCATCAGGCCGTATATTGGCACGCAGCCGTTGCCTGAGATCCATGCCTCGATGTACTGCACGGCGACGCGGATGTTAGCGCGCATCCCCTCTTCCGTGCGTTCACCCGCACACGGTGCCAGCAGGTGTTCTTCAGCCGTTGGGGCATCATCCTCGCGCATGACAAACAGCTGGTTTTTGTTGTCGCCCAGCACGCGGTTAAAGACTTCCATCGCCGTATCGGCCAGGCCGGGGTGCGCGATCCACGTTCCGTCGTGGCCGTTACGCGCTTCCAGCTCTTTGTCGGCTTTCACCTTGTTGAGCACCTGATTGTTTCGCTCTGCGTCTTTGCTCGGGATAAACGCCGCCATGCCGCCCATCGCAAACGCCCCGCGTTTGTGGCAGGTCTTGATCAGCAGGCGCGAATAGGCGCTGAGGAACGGTTTATCCATGGTGACAACCTGACGATCCGGCAATACCCGGTCGGCATGGTTTTTCAGCGTCTTGATGTAGCTGAAGATGTAATCCCAGCGGCCGCAGTTCAGGCCCACAATGTGGTCGCGCAGCGCATGGAGGATCTCATGCATCTGGAATACGGCAGGCAGGGTTTCAATCAGCAGCGTTGCTTTAATGGTGCCGCGCGGCAGGCTGAAGCGGTCTTCTGCGTAGCTGAATACTTCACTCCACCACGCCGCTTCCTGCCAGGACTGGGTTTTCGGCAGATAGAAATAGGGGCCGCTGCCTTTCGCCAGCAGGCTTTTGTGGTTGTGGAAGAAGTAGAGCGCAAAGTCGAACAGGCTCCCCGGAATCGCTTCTCCGCGCCAGGTGACGTGTTTTTCAGGCAGGTGCAGACCGCGTACGCGACAGATCAGCACCGCCGGATTCGGTTTGAGCTGGTAGATTTTCCCGGCTTCGTTGGTGTAGCTGATGGTGCCGTTGACGGCGTCGCGCAGATTGATCTGCCCGTCGATCACTTTCCGCCAGTCCGGTGCCAGCGAGTCTTCAAAATCGGCCATAAAGACTTTGACGTTGGCGTTCATGGCGTTGATCACCATTTTGCGCTCTACCGGGCCGGTGATCTCCACGCGACGATCCTGTAAATCTTCAGGAATTCCGCGAATTTTCCACTCACTATGACGAATGGAAGCGGTTTCCGAAATAAAGCCTGGCAACTTGCCGTTATCGATTTCCTGTTGCTGATGAATGCGTGCCGCGAGCAGTTTATTGCGCTGCGGCGTAAAGCGAGTCACCAGTTCAGTCAGAAACTCTACCGCTTCGGCCGTCAAAACCTGCTGTTCTTGCTCACCATTCGGCTGGGTAAAGGTCAATTCATCGACCGTGGTTGCCTGTTGAGTCATCGTTCTGCTCCTCATCAAAGATCCAAAATCACGCCCCCAATGCGAACGAAAGATCGTTGTGTAGTTTTCGCTCAGCAGAATTAAGACTATCTATAAATTTTCCAAAATCAAAAACAATTTCCATTTTAATTTTAATTACAACGCAACATGATGATTAATATAGAGTTAAAGTTTCCTGGTATGTTGAACAGGATTTCAGAAATAAAAAAGGCACCCGAAGGTGCCTGATCTGAATAGCTGAAACGCTTTAGGATCGTTTAATGCAGACGATTACTCCAGCGTCGGATTCATGTGGCGAAGATCGTACGGCGTAATCTGGTAGACGTAATAGTTGAGCCAGTTAGTGAACAGCAGATTTCCGTGGCTGCGCCAGGTGGCTCCTGGTTTGTTTTGCGGATCGTTTTTCGGGAAATAGTTGTACGGGACATCCGGATTAAGACCCGCCTCGACATCCCGGAAATACTCTGACGCGAGGGTGTCGGGATCATACTCAGGATGGCCGGTAACGAACGCGATGCGTTTGTCTTTACTGGCAAACAAGTAGGCATCGCCATCTTCCGTTTCGGCCAGAATTTCCAGATCGGTGTAATCGCGGATCAGCTGTGCCGGGAAATCGGCATAGCGGGAGTGAGGCGCAAGGAAAGTGTCATCAAAGCCGCGCGTCAGCAGCGCGTGAGGATGAAGGATGTGATGTTCATACACACCAGAAAGCTTTTCGCTACGGGTTTGCTTAGGGATGCCATAGAGAATATTGAGCGCGGCTTGTACCGCCCAGCAGACAAACAAGGTTGATGTAACGTGATCTTTTGCCCACTCCAGCACCTGCCTGATCTGCGGCCAATAGGCAACGTCATTAAATTCCACCAGACCCAGCGGTGCGCCGGTGACGATCAGTCCGTCGAAGTTCTCATCGCGGATGTCCGCAAAATTACAGTAAAAATTATTCAGATGCTCGGCGGGCGTGTTGCGTGACTCACGTGCATCAATGCGCAGCAGCTGGATATCAACCTGAAGCGGAGAGTTCGAAAGCAAACGCAGGAACTGGTTCTCCGTTTCAATCTTCTTTGGCATCAAATTGAGGATCAACACCTTCAGCGGGCGAATTTCCTGACCAGAAGCACGTGAAGTTGTCATGACAAAGACGTTCTCTTCACGCAAGAAATTGACGGCTGGTAGCTCGTCCTGCACCCGAATCGGCATAACCTAAAATCCTCACAGCATACGTATAAACGTTTAGACATCCAGACAGCTAACGATACCCAGAAACGGGCTTAATGTCGAGTCTGCAAGCAGAAGGTGAGAAAGTTTCAAGGAGGGGATGGTGCGGTTTGATGCCCTCACCCCGGCCCTCTCCCACAGGGAGAGGGAGAAAAGCAAAAGCAAAAAACCCCGCACCTTACGGTACGGGGTTTCTTTAATTGATGCCTGGCAGTTCCCTACTCTCACATGGGGAGACCCCACACTACCATCGGCGCTACGGCGTTTCACTTCTG
>NZ_JADBRA010000022.1:0-93849 GCF_014896205.1 Enterobacter cloacae complex sp. I2 | reverse complement strand
ATTTAAGTATGAATATTGTCTATACTTAATATGCATTCCTTTCCGTGAATCGATAATTCAGGAGAAAGTATTATGACCTTTACCAGCAAAAAATTAGCCGCCGCTGTTCTGGCAATCACTGTAGCAATGTCCCTGAGCGCCTGCTCTAACTGGTCTAAACGTGACCGTAACACTGCAATTGGTGCCGGTGCTGGTGCGCTTGGTGGTGCAGTGTTAACGGATGGTAGTACGCTGGGTACGTTAGGTGGTGCTGCCGTAGGTGGTGTTATCGGTCACCAGGTGGGCAAATAATCACCATAACGGTTCTCACCGGTATAATAATATATTTTGTATTTTCAGGTCTGACTTACGCACGTAAAAAAAAGAGCCACGGCAATGTCCGTGGCTCATTTATTTTAGCCGCCCGCCAGTTTGACTTTCATGCCTTTGGCTTCCAGCAGCGATTTAATTAAATCGCGTTTATCGCCCTGAATTTCAATAATGCCGTCTTTCACTGCCCCACCGCATCCGCATTTCTTTTTAAGCTCAGCGGCGAGTTTTACCAGCTCTGTATCATCCAGATCGACGCCGGTGACCAGGCAAACGCCTTTGCCCTTTCTGCCGCTGGTCTGGCGCTGGATCCGCACGATGCCGTCGCCTTTCGGGCGTTCCGCTTTTTCTTTTGGCTCTTCGATGCGCCCGGTATCCGTTGAATAGACCAGACGACTGTTGGCGTCACGCATTATGCCCCCTTTTTCAGTGATGCATTAATCGCTTTCAGGGTCTCTGCCGGATGAGCAGATTGCGTCACCGGGCGACCAATCACCATATAGTCTACACCCGCGCTCAGCGCCTGCTCTGGCGTCATGATGCGTCGCTGATCTCCTGACTCACTGCCCGCCGGACGAATACCCGGCGTCACCAGCTTAAAGTCGCGGCCTAACTCAGTTTTGAAGCGAACCGCCTCCTGAGCGGAACAGACCACCCCATCAAGGCCACACTGTTGCGTGAGGCGGGCGAGACGCTCCGCATGTTCGGCAGGTGACAACGTCACACCCAGGTCGCGCAGGTCGGATTCATCCATACTGGTCAGGACGGTGACGGCGATCAGAAGCGGTGCATCATTGCCAAACGGCATCAGCGCTTCGCGCGCCGCTGTCATCATCCGTGCCCCGCCGGAAGCATGAACGTTAACCATCCACACTCCCAGTTCAGCCGCCGCAGCAACGGCGTGCGCAGTGGTATTAGGAATATCGTGAAATTTCAGGTCGAGGAAAACGTCGAAACCACGCTGGTGCAGATCGCGAACGATTTGCGGACCGAACAGCGTAAACATCTCTTTGCCGACTTTCAGACGGCAATCACGGGGATCAATACCATCAACAAAGGCCAGTGCGGCGTCACGGTTATTGTAATCCAGAGCAACAACAACGGGAGAATCGGTAACTACGCGGGAAGTGGAGGAAGTAACAGACGTCATGACCAGCCCTTTTCGTCTATGGGCGCACAGCGGCGCGGAACAGATAAACGGCGTGCATTCTACCTGCCATCGGCATAAATGAACAGAATCGAATGCTTTTCCTGCTGAACCACAGACCGCACGGTGCTGACGGAATGGATGCACCCATTAGTATGTTGTAACTAAAGTGAGGTGTTTTAAAAAATTCACTGCCCGTCCAGACCACGGATTGGCTTAATGGTGGACCACGCACGGCATGAAGGGCAATGCCAGTAGAGCGAGTAAGCGGTGAAGCCACATTTCTGACAGCGATAGCGCGGTTTACTCCGCACCTGCTCGCCCACCATGTCACGCAGCACCATCAGGCTCTCTTTAGCGCGTCCTTCTTCTGCATCGTTAAGGTGGTAATCCATCAGCTTGTGGAAGACGCGCATCGTCGGATGGCGCTGCAACTGACGGGTAATATACACCTGGGCGGTATCACTCCCTTCGTGCTGTTCGACGACGTCGGACAGCATAAGCTCGGCGGTAGCCCCGGTGTTCTCTTCAACGCAGCGGCGCAAAAACGCAACCCATTCATCCTGCTTACCTAACTGCTGATAGCAGGTTTGCAGCATTTCCAGCGTTTCGCTGACCAGCTCTTTGTCCTGATCGATAACGCGAAGCAGGCTTTCCACCGCTTTAGCGTAATCACCGTTTGCCATAAAGACCCGCCCCATCATGATCGAGATGCGGGCGCTGTTGCGATCGGCCGCGGCGCCTTTCTTGAGCAATGCCATGGCTTTATCCATGTCATCGCTACCCATTTGCTGAAGGGCCAGCTCGCAGTAAAAGTGGGCAATCTCAACGCGCTGTTTGTCTTTGCCGAGTTTGACCAGCCGTTCTGCGGTATCAATCGCTTTTTGCCAGTCGCTGGTAGCCTGGTAGATTTGCAGAAGCTGCTGAAGCGCACCGATACGGAAATCGGTCTCATCCACCAGCTGGGAGAACATGTCTTCAGCGCGATCGTAAAGCCCCGCCGCCATGTAATCTCTGCCCAACTGCTGCACGGCCAGCAAGCGTTGCTCATAGGTCAACGACGCGCTTTCCATCAGGGTCTGGTGGATACGGATGGCACGGTCAACCTCTCCGCGCGAGCGGAACAGGTTTCCCAGGGTGAGATGCGCCTCTACGGTGCCGGTATCCTCTTTGAGCATGTCGAGGAACAGATCGACCGCTTTATCCTGCTGATTGCTCAGCAGGAAGTTCACCCCCGCAACGTAGTCACGGGAGAGTCGGTTTGCTTCATCCTGTTTTGTTTGTTGCGCGCTTCTGCGGCCCATATACCAGCCATAGGCTGCGGCGACAGGCAAAAGCAGAAACAACAACTCCAGCATATTCGATTATTCCTTGACTACCGGCACACCAGAGCTCGCCGGAATGTCAGTCGCAGGCGTAAGTTGATGTTCAAGTCGTTTAATTTTACGTTCAGCGCGAACAAGAGAAACACGAACCTTAAGCCAGAACAGGCCGCATACGAGCCAGCCAATGACAAAACCCGCTGCGAACAACACGGCCAGCAGGCTCGACACCCGGTACTCGCCCTGCGCCAGCAGATAGTTGAAACTGACCTGTTGATCGTTTTGCGCGCCCAATGTGACTGAAATGACAAAAATCGCCAGTACCAGTAAGAAAATGAGTAAATATTTCACATGACTTCCCGTTATGTGGTTCGAGCGTATAAAGCGTGTTCAACTCACTGCAATCAGCCTTATAAGCTACCATTTTAGTGGCGGGCGCGAAATGGAAAAAGTGACGCGCCCTTCATGGATTTATGGTCAAATTGCGGAATATCAACCTTCAGGTTCCGCCAGACTCCCTTTCGGCTATTTCTTGCTCCTCTTGCGGCGGCGGCATCAGTGGTCCACAAAAACGTTGTGCAAGCCAGGTCGCCAGCGTCACCAGTATCCACGAGATCAGCGTTGCCACCACCAAATCGCGCGGCCAGTGCATCCCGAGCAGCATTCGGCTGCCCATTACGCCTGTCGCCCAGACAAGCAAAATCGCAATCGTGAGGGTACGCCGACGCGGCCACAGAAGCCCCACGCCGAGTAACGCCCAGCTGGCAGCAAACATTGTATGACCGGAAGGAAAGGCAAAGCCGGTCTCTTTTTGCCAGTGTTTGCGTAAAAAGGCCGGGATATCCTGCTGTTCCGCAAGCTGTTCTTTCACCAGCGCCCCGCGATCCTTACGCTTTAAAGTGTAGAACTCATCTACCGGAATATGGTGCGTTTTTTCCAGCCAGACAACAAAGGGACGGGGCTCCTGCACGCGAACCTTCACCCATGACTTCACGCCCTGCCCCACAAGAATGGCGCCACCGAGAATGGCAAACAGCACCAGCGCCGCGCGAAGGCGAAAGCGCAGGCACCACAGAAACCATGCACAGAGCAGCACATGCGTAATAATCCCCCACGGCTGGGTAACCGTTTCGGTTATCCAGTATAAGGCTTTCAGCCATGTCTCGTTATGTCCAGGCTGCCACTTCCAGCCGGAGAACCAAACGACAAGGGGTATAACAAGCAATACGGCGGCCCCGGCGGCCGTACGTCTGGCAATTGAAAGCATGTCCTCTCCTTTTTGACTAAGCACCACAATCATAACTGAATTTCATCATTCTGGTGGATATGTCGGATCGTGCGTTTAACGTCCGTATAGCGTGGTGGTGATTAGGTGAAGTTGCCGGGCTTGTGGCAAAATAGGCGAATACAGAAAGCAAAATGGGGCACAGGCACGAAACGTGTCAGCCTTCTCTGGAGAATCACATGCAGCTTAAACGTGTGGCAGAAGCCAAACTGCCAACCCCATGGGGCGATTTCCTGATGGTGGGTTTTGAAGAACTGGCAACCGGACAAGATCACGTCGCGCTCGTATACGGTGACATTTCAGGACAGACGCCGGTACTGTCTCGCGTTCATTCAGAGTGTCTGACCGGTGACGCGCTGTTCAGCCTGCGCTGTGACTGCGGTTTCCAGCTCGAAGCCGCCCTTTCTCATATCGCAGAGGAAGGCCGTGGCGTACTGCTTTATCACCGCCAGGAAGGACGCAATATCGGGCTGCTGAATAAAATCCGCGCCTATGCGTTGCAGGATCAGGGCTACGATACGGTCGAAGCCAACCATCAGCTCGGCTTTGCTGCTGACGAACGCGATTTCACCCTGTGCGCGGATATGTTCAAGCTGCTGGGCGTGGACGAAGTGCGTCTGTTGACCAACAACCCGAAAAAAGTAGAGATCCTTACTGAAGCGGGCATCAACATCGTTGAGCGCGTGCCGCTGATTGTTGGCCGCAACCCGAAAAACGCGCACTACCTCGATACCAAAGCCGCCAAAATGGGCCATCTGCTGAGCGAGTAATCGCAAAACGCCCGGCACGTCTGCCGGGCGAGTTTTATCAGTCCAGCATCTTACGAATCACATAATGCAAAATGCCGTCGTTCTGGTAATAGGTCAGTTCTGTTGCGGTATCAATGCGACACCGGCACTCCAGCACCTCCGTTCGACCGTCTGCACGCGTTAACTTCACGGGCACCGTTTTACCCGGTTGCAGGTTTTGCAGACCGCTGATATCAATCTGCTCTTCCCCGTTCAGCCCCAGCGTTTTACGCGTCACGCCCTGCGGAAACTCAAGCGGCAGGATCCCCATCCCGATCAGGTTTGAACGGTGAATACGCTCAAAGGATTCGGCAATGACCACGCGAACCCCCAGCAGACGCGGACCTTTCGCAGCCCAGTCGCGGCTGGAGCCGGAGCCGTACTCTTTCCCGGCAATCACGGCCAGCGGCGTCCCCTCCTGCTGATACTTCACGGCAGCGTCATAAATTGAAATGACCTCCGTATCCGGCAGGTGGCGCGTCATGCCCCCTTCCACGCCAGGCACCATTTCATTACGAATGCGGATGTTGGCAAAAGTCCCGCGCATCATCACTTCGTGGTTCCCGCGACGCGAGCCGTAGGAGTTAAAATCACGTCGCTCCACGCCCCGGCTTTGCAGATAACGTCCCGCAGGGCTATCCGCCTTGATGCTTCCCGCCGGGGAGATATGGTCAGTCGTGACGGAATCCCCCAGCATCGCAAGTATCCGCGCACCCTGAATATCCTTCAGCGGTGCGGGCTCTGCCAGCATCTCATCGAAGAATGGCGACAGGCGGATATAGGTGGAATCATCCTGCCAGTCATAGGTATCGGACCCCACCACGTCGATCGTTTTCCACTCCGGCGTCCCTTCAAACACTTCCGCATACTCTTTGCGGAACATCTCGGTGGAGACTTTCTCGACCGCACGCGCAATTTCACGCGATGATGGCCAGATGTCTTTCAGATAGACCGGTTCATTCTTGCGATCGTGACCAATCGGATCGGTCGCCAGGTTAATGTTCATGTTTCCGGCCAGAGCGTAAGCCACAACCAGCGGCGGCGAGGCCAGCCAGTTGGTTTTCACCAGCGGATGAATACGCCCTTCAAAGTTTCGGTTACCGGAAAGCACCGCGCCAACGGTCAAATCGCCCTGCTTGATCGCCACTTCAATAGGTTCAGGCAGTGGACCCGAGTTACCGATACAGGTGGTACAGCCATAGCCCACCAGGTTAAAGCCCAGCTCGTCGAGATAAGGCGTGAGTCTGGCCTGCGCCAGATAATCAGACACCACTTTCGAGCCCGGCGCCAGAGACGCTTTCACCCACGGCTGTGGCTTGAGCCCCAGCTCGACCGCCTTTTTCGCCAGCAGTCCGGCGGCCATTAGCACGCTCGGGTTGGACGTGTTGGTACAGGAGGTGATAGCGGCGATGACCACGGCGCCGTCAGGGAGTTGATACTGATGCCCGTTGATCACGTAGTCCACCGGACGGTGATCTTTTTGCGCGGCATTGACCTCCAGCTCATTGCTGGCGGCAAAAGCTTTCGGTACGTTGCTCAGCGCGACGCGGTCCTGAGGACGTTTCGGCCCTGCGAGGCTTGCCTCGACGGTGCCCATATCCAGCTCCAGCGTACTGGTAAATACCGGCTCGTCGCCCGGGTTACGCCACATGCCCTGCGCTTTAGTGTAAGCCTCGACGAGGGCAACCTGCTCCTCGCTGCGACCGCTGAGACGCATATACTCAAGCGTTACGCCATCAATCGGGAAAAAGCCGCAGGTTGCGCCATATTCCGGTGCCATATTGGCGATGGTGGCGCGGTCCGCCAGCGGCAGAGAATCCAGGCCATCGCCATAAAATTCAACGAATTTACCAACCACGCCATGCTTACGCAGCATCTGGGTGACCGTCAGGACCAGATCCGTGGCGGTAATGCCTTCGGACAGCTTACCGGTGAGCTTAAAGCCCACCACATCGGGAATGAGCATCGATACCGGCTGGCCAAGCATGGCCGCTTCCGCTTCGATACCGCCCACGCCCCAGCCCAGTACGCCGAGGCCATTAATCATGGTCGTGTGAGAGTCGGTGCCCACCAGCGTATCCGGGTACGCAACCCACGCCTTATCCTGCAATTCACTCCAGACGGCTTTACCAAGATATTCCAGGTTCACCTGGTGGCAAATTCCGGTGCCCGGTGGAACGACGCTGAAGCGGCTGAACGCCTGCTGACCCCATTTAAGGAATACATAGCGTTCATGGTTACGTTCCATTTCCAGGCGGACGTTTTCGCCGAAAGCATCGTCGTCACCGAAGTGGTCGACGGTGACGGAGTGGTCGATGACGAGGTCTACGGGGGAGAGTGGATTAACCTTAGCGGTATCGCCCCCGAGACGCTTGACGGCTTCACGCATGGCGGCCAAATCCACAACCGCCGGCACGCCGGTGAAGTCCTGCATCAGCACCCTGGCCGGGCGATAGGCAATTTCTCTGTCTGCATGTGCATTCTTAAGCCACCCTGCCAGAGCCTGGATATCCTCCTCGGTAACGGAGTTGCCATCCTGCCAGCGCAAGAGGTTTTCCAGTAAGACTTTCAACGACTTGGGTAACCGCGAAATGTCCCCAAGCGTCCTGGCAGCCAGCGGTAAGCTGTAGTAGTGCCAGGTTTTATTTTCCGCCTGTAACGTGTCCTTACTGGCTTCGCGTAGGGTTAACGACATAAGCTCCTCCTTAAAAACAGGGATGTCCTGACAATCATCAGGGCTGTAATTAAAGATAACACAAAGATGTCGTAACGTTTTGATAACAACCCAAATTGATAAATTTCGGAATGGTCCAACGCGAGGGATAAAACAAAAAACCCCGCCGTGGCGAGGTTTTACGATTTAGTGGAGAGCCAGCCAGATAAGCTGACACCAGAAGAGGATCGACGCTGAGAATACGCCGAGCCATGACCAGTATTTTACGGTTGTCATGTTATTTGTCATAGGGACACCAGTCTTTAATTATTTGAGGTTCCGAGGTCTGCCCTCGATCTATATTGCTGATGTGTATTTATTAAAGAGTACAAAAGCGCACAGTCTTTATTCAGACTATTTGCATCATTACGCAAAAAGCAAAATTATTGTTTTTTGGGCTCGTCTTCCGCGAACACATCAATAAAGGCCTGCTGTTGTGGCGTCAGTTTCCAGGAGGCTGGCACGCTGGTTGCTGGCACCTTGCGCGCTTTGTGAGCATTGTCACGAAGCTGACATATCTCTTTTCGCACTTCCGTACGCACCGTCATGACCATATTCAACCCCAGAATTTCCAGACAAGGAGAGCAACCACCACCCAGAACAGGGCAGAGCCAAGAAAGACCGCCAGCCAGGCTTTACGCTTAAGCGCGGGATCCCTTTGCGGTTCTTCACTTCCTGACGGCATTGCTAACCTCATACAATCGACATCGCTTATCATTTAGAGACCAAACAATTGGCACAAGTAATCATCTGATGAGATAAATCCTAAAGAAACTTTAGCCGAAAAGCCAGTGAATTTACGCATCTGGGCCTGGGAAAAATTCAATCTTTTGACCAGAAATAAATAATTGAAAAGAATAATTTGCACACCTGTAAATTAGTTTCTACTTTTGTCGCAAATTTGCGACAGTAAAACCCCAATCATCAAATGGGTTATGACGATATATGACAGTCGGCGCAAATGAGGTTAATTCTAATTTAGCTTAAAGAGGAATGGCGGTATCTTTCCGCAGGAGAAAGATACCGGATGTGATTATTTGGCGGGAAGTTTGATGTCTTTAAACATCTCTTCAATATCTTCGTTGGAGCGTAACGCTACGGCCGTATCTACCACGTCACGCGTTAAATGGGGCGCGAAGCGTTGAATAAAATCATACATATAGCTGCGCAGGAACGTGCTGCGACGAAAACCAATCTTGGTGGTGCTGTGGCTGAAGATATCATGCGCATCCAGACGCACCAGATCCGGGTCTGAGACAGGATCCACCGCCATGCTGGCAATAACCCCCACGCCCAGACCCAGACGCACGTAGGTTTTTATGACGTCCGCGTCCGTCGCGGTGAAGACAATCCGAGGCGTTAATCCGGCGCGGTTAAAAGCGGTGTCCAGCTCAGAACGGCCCGTAAAACCGAACGTATAGGTCACCAGCGGGTACTGCGCCAGTTCTTCTATTGTCACTTCGCCCTTCCCCGCCAGCGGATGGTCAGGGGTCACGACAATGGAGCGGTTCCAGTGGTAGCACGGCAGCATAACCAGGTCATCGTACAGATGAAGGGCTTCCGTCGCGATGGCAAAATCGGCATTACCTTTGGACACGGCCTCGGCAATTTGTGTCGGCGATCCCTGATGCATATGCAGGGAAACGCGGGGATAGCGTTCAATGAAACCTTTAATCACCCCGGGAAGCGCGTAACGCGCCTGGGTGTGCGTGGTAGCAATATACAGTGAGCCTTTATCCGGCCAGGTGTGTTCCCCTGCAACGGATTTAATGGCATCAACTTTGGAAAGCACTTCCCGCGCAATGCGGATAATTTCCTGTCCTGCCGGCGTGACCTGCGTCAGGTGCTTACCGCTGCGGGCAAATATCTGAATACCCAGCTCATCCTCGAGCATACGCACCTGCTTGCTGATGCCGGGCTGCGAGGTATAAAGGCCTTCTGCGGTGGAAGAGACGTTGAGGTTGTGATTAACGACCTCAACGATATAGCGAAGCTGCTGTAATTTCATGCCAGACCATCCGATTTAACGCACGCGACAATCGCTTAAGACGATTTAATAATAAGAAACGGGTTAACTATAACCACTATATCATTTATAGCCAGGCTGTATAGTACGGAACAAAAAATAATAACGAGGTAATAAAAAAGGGCCGGAGATCCGGCCCTTTCACAGGTAAGTTACGGTAAGCGAAGATTATTTTTTGCCTTCAACCCATTTACCGTCAACAAAGAAGGCTGACCATCCGGTCGCTTTACCCTCTTTTTCTGCCGCCACATACTGCTGCTTCGTTTTACGGCTGAAACGCACCACGGTTTTGTTGCCTTCCGGATCCTGCTGTGGCGCATCGGCCAGGTAACGCAGTTTCTCCGACAGACGGTCGCGGAAGCGGTACAGCTCTTCGACCAGCGGCGCGCGAGTCTCGCGCGATTTCGGGAAGGTGTTAGCGGCCAGGAACACCCCGGCAGCGCCGTCACGCAGGACGAAATAGGCGTCTGACTTTTCGCACGGCAGCTCCGGAAGCGGAACCGGATCTTCTTTCGGCGGCGCAACTTCACCGTTACGCAGGATCTTACGCGTATTTTTACAGTCGTCGTTGGTACATGCCATGTACTTACCGAAGCGTCCCATTTTCAGGTGCATTTCGGAACCACATTTCTCACACTCCACGACCGGACCGTCATAGCCCTTAATGCGGAACTCGCCTTCTTCGATCTCATAACCGTCGCAGGTCGGGTTATTACCGCAAACGTGCAGCTTACGTTTCGGATCGATCAGATAGCTGTCCATCGCCGTGCCGCATTTCTTACAGCGGCGTTTGGCGCGCAGCGCGTTGGTTTCCGCATCGTCCCCTTCCAGCACGTTGAGAACTTCGTTCTCCGGCACGAGGTTGATGGTGGTTTTGCAGCGCTCTTTTGGAGAAAGTGCATAACCAGAACAACCGAGGAATACGCCCGTTGTTGCAGTACGGATCCCCATTTTACGGCCACAGGTTGGGCAGTCGATGCTGGTGAGCACCATCTGGTTAGGCAGCATGCCGCCTTCTTCAGGATCTTTCTCAGCTTTCTCAAGCTGGCTGGTAAAATCGCTGAAGAAGCTGTCGAGAACTTTCTTCCACTCGGCCTTATGGCTGGCAACCTCATCGAGGCTGTCTTCCATCTGCGCGGTGAAGTCATAGTTCATCAGCTCACGGAAGTTAGCTTCCAGACGGTCGGTGACAATCTCACCCATTTTTTCAGCATAGAAACGACGGTTCTCAACGCGAACGTATCCACGATCCTGAATGGTCGAAATGATTGACGCATAGGTAGACGGGCGACCGATGCCGCGTTTTTCCAGCTCTTTTACCAGCGATGCTTCGCTGAAACGCGCAGGCGGCTTGGTGAAGTGCTGAGCCGGGACCAGATCGACCAGCGACAGCTCGTCCCCTTTGTTGACGGAAGGCAGCGTTCTGTCTTCATCACCTTTGCGCAGCGCAGGCATCACTTTTGTCCAGCCGTCGAAGCGCAGGATACGACCGCGCGCCTTCAGGCGGAAATCACCCGCACCAACGGTCAGCGTGGTGGAGTCGTATTTCGCTGGCGTCATCTGGCAGGCAACGAACTGGCGCCAGATCAGCTGATACAGCTTCTGCGCGTCCGCTTCCATATCCTTCAGCGATTCGGCCAGGACGGAAACGTCAGAAGGACGAATCGCTTCGTGCGCTTCCTGAGAGTTCTCTTTGCTGGCGTACTGATTAGGACTGTCCGGCAGGTATTTCTTACCGAAGTTATCCTCGATATAGCCGCGCACCATGCTGACAGCGTCCTGGCTCAGGTTGGTGGAGTCAGTACGCATGTAGGTAATGTAACCCGCTTCATACAGACGCTGGGCCATCATCATGGTTTTCTTAACGCCGTAACCCAGACGCGTGCTTGCCGCCTGCTGGAGCGTTGACGTGATAAACGGTGCGCCAGGCTTGCTGCTGGTCGGTTTGTCTTCACGATCCAGAACCTGATAACGCGCTTTTTCCAGCAGCGCCACGGCGGCCATGGTCTGGTCGCGATTTTCAGGACGGAACGGCTTGTCGTTGTGGTGGCTCACCTGCAACGGCAGCGCATCGCCGCCCGGCGTGGTGACGTTGGCATCCACTTCCCAGAACTCTTCCGGGACGAACGCTTTGATTTCGCGTTCGCGTTCAACAACCAGACGAACGGCCACGGACTGCACGCGCCCCGCAGACAGGCCGCGCGCGACCTTTTTCCACAGCAGAGGCGAGACCATGTAGCCTACAACGCGGTCCATAAAGCGACGCGCCTGCTGAGCGTTGACGCGGTCGATATTCAGTTCACCCGGCTTTTCAAACGCCTGACGAATCGCATTCTTTGTAATTTCGTTAAACACTACGCGGCTGTAGCGTTTGTCATCACCCCCGATCACTTCCCGCAGGTGCCATGCGATGGCCTCCCCTTCGCGGTCAAGGTCGGTTGCGAGATAAATGTGGTCTGCTTTTTCAGCAAGCTGCTTCAGCTCGTTAACGACTTTTTCTTTGCCTGGCAGCACTTCGTATTGTGCATCCCAGTTGTGCCATGGGTTAACACCCATGCGGTTGACAAGCGCGCTACGTTCATCCTTTTTAGGCTTTTTAGCCCCTTTGGTGGAGGTAGAGTCTGCGCTCTTTTTGCTGGCTGAGCCACTGGTCGGCAAATCGCGAATGTGACCAACGCTGGACTTAACCACGTAGTCATTGCCCAGATATTTATTGATCGTTTTGGCTTTTGCCGGGGACTCAACGATGACGAGAGCTTTACCCATATTCACCTTTACCTAATTTAATTCTTCCAGGAATACGCCGCACGTTGATTTCCCTTCCGCTGACGACGAGCCATTGATATTGCGACGTCGTCAGGGGATATCAACCCCTATGTCTTACCGAACGTCAGAATGGCGACATCCAGGTCATTGAGTTTTCGGGTATTTTTCTCACATCAAAGTTCATTCGTGACGAATTCCCGGTCGAATGTCAAGCAATTCTGTTGCCAGAATGACGAAAGCGCACACTGTACCTGATAAAATTCGTTACGCAACTTTATTAGCATGCAAAAGCAATTCCCGCCAGCCAATCCCCTTTCCTTATCCCCTCGGATAACAGGGAAAATTTGCCCCTGAAGCGACCCAGGCGTAGACTATTGTCACTGTTTAAGGAGTGGAATATGCAGAAAACGACCCAACCCATTGACCGAGCTTCTCTGCTTATCGAAGCAAACAAACTCATTCGCGACCATGAAGACACCCTGGCGGGGATCGAAGCGACTGGCGTGGAACAGCGTAATGGCGTGCTGGTGTTCAGCGGTGAATATTTCCTTGATGAACAGGGGTTGCCAACCCCGAAAAGCACCGCCGTATTTAACATGTTCAAATACCTGGCGCATGCCCTCTCAGAGAAGTATCACCTGGTCGATTAAAAGTAAAAACGCGAGGCATATGCCTCGCGTTTTTCTTTAGAGCAACGGCTTTTGACCGCGCTGCAACCAGCGCAGCAGCAGGCGATCCGCGCTTTCTGCCGCACTACTGGTAAAACGGTCGAGGAGGCGCTTACGACGGGTGAAGCGCACCCCCACCAGCTCACGGCCTTCCATCAGGTTTATCAGGAGATCGTCGCTGGTGCCCACTTCATCCACCAGCCCTTTCTCCTGCGCCTGCGTGCCGTACCAGTGTTCACCCGTAGCTACCTGCTCAATGTCCAGCGTTGGGCGCATGCGGTGCACGAAATCTTTGAACAGATGGTGGGTTTCGTTCAGATCTTCACGGAACTTCTGCCGACCCTCTTCGGTGTTCTCGCCGAGCAGCGTGAGCGTACGTTTGTACTGACCCGCCGTATGCAGTTCGATATCGATCTCTTTGTTTTTCAGGAAACGATTGAAGTTAGGGATCTGCGCGACCACCCCAATCGAGCCGATAATTGAAAAAGGTGCTGCGACGATTTTATCCGCCACGCACGCCATCATGTAACCGCCGCTCGCCGCGACTTTATCTACCGCTACGGTGAGCGGGATCTGTTTATCACTCAGACGCTGTAACTGCGATGCCGCCAGTCCATACCCATGCACGACGCCGCCGGGGCTTTCAAGGCGTACTACAACCTGATCCTGCGGTGTCGCCACCGCCAGTACCGCCGTCACTTCTTCGCGCAAAGAGGAGACTTCATGCGCGTCCATGCTGCCTTTAAAATCGAGCACATAAACGCGCGGCTTTGCATCAGCCTGCGGCGCGGCGAGCTTCGCTTTCGCCTTCGCCGCTTTGGCTTCCTGCTTATGTTTTTTCTTCTGGGCTTTTAGCCACAGCTTCTGTTGGTGATCGTCCAGCAGCGCCAGAGACATCTCCTCCTGCATCTCTTTATACTGCTCGCTCAGGCGGGTAATGCGTAACTCACCACGCTGACGCTTACGCTGCTTCAGGTTGACAATCAGAGCGGCAATCACCGCGATAGCAATAACCACCGTCGCGATTTTCGCCAAAAACAACCCATATTGAGAAAGTAATTCCACGCGTCCACCTTGATTTAACCACGAATCTTTCACGCCAGTGTACAACAGCCCTGCGCGGGCGTCTCGCTCTGGACATTACCTCTGCGAGGCGGCTTCAGGAATCCCCCTGTTCTGGTTTAAATCTTTGCAAATTGTTAATTTCCCAGCGTTCTGTCCTGTAGACTGATTGAATTCTGACGCTGTTTCGGGCATAAAGCCGAAAAGTCATAAATAAAGGTGCAAGTCACGCTCAATGCGCCTGAGGAGCCACCGTGCATTATCAGCCACAAAAAAACCTTCTACAGAACCGCATCATTCTGGTTACCGGTGCCAGCGACGGGATTGGTCGCGAAGCGGCGCTGACCTATTCTGAATACGGTGCGAGCCTTATTCTGCTGGGACGTAATGAAGAAAAGCTAAAATCCGTTGCCCGTGAAATCGAAGACGCCGGCGGTACGCCCACGCCCTGGTATACGCTCGATCTGCTGACCTGCACGCCAGCGTCATGTCAGGCCCTTGCCCAGCGCATCAGCACGCATTATCCCCGTCTTGACGGCGTGCTGCACAACGCGGGATTGCTGGGCGAAGTGCGCCCGATGGATGAACAGGATCCGGAGATTTGGCAGCAGGTGATGCAGGTTAACGTCAACGGGACGTTTTTCCTGACCCAGGCCTTGCTTCCTTTATTACTCAAATCAGATTCCGGCTCGCTGGTGTTTACCTCCTCGAGCGTAGGTCGTCAGGGCCGTGCGAACTGGGGAGCTTACGCAGCCTCAAAATTTGCCACCGAAGGGATGATGCAGGTCTTGGCTGAAGAGTATCAAAACCGCCATTTGCGGGTAAACTGCATTAACCCTGGCGGAACGCGCACCAAAATGCGTGCCAGCGCGTTCCCCACAGAAGATCCGCAGAAGCTTAAAACCCCGGCCGATATCATGCCCCTTTACCTGTGGCTGATGGGTGACGACAGCCGTCGTAAAACCGGGATGACCTTCGATGCACAGCCAGGCCGCAAACCGGGGATATCGCAATGAGTGAAGACCGTCATCAGCAGCGCCAGCAGCGTCTGAAAGAACAGGTTGACGCACGTGTGGCCGCCGCCCAGGACGAACGCGGGATCCTCATCGTGTTCACCGGTAACGGCAAAGGCAAAACCACAGCCGCCTTCGGTACCACCACCCGCGCCGTTGGTCATGGGCAGAAAGTGGGCGTGATCCAGTTTATCAAGGGGGAATGGCCCAACGGCGAGCGTAATCTACTCGAACCGCATGGCGTTGAGTTCCAGGTTATGGCGACGGGTTTCACCTGGGATACCCAGAACCGGGAAACGGATACCGCAGCCTGCCTCGCCGTCTGGGAGCATGCCAAAAGAATGCTCTCTGACCCGACGCTGAATATGGTGTTGCTGGATGAGATCACCTATATGGTGGCCTATGACTACCTGCCGCTGGAAGCCGTGCTGGAGGCGCTCAGAAATCGTCCTGCACACCAGACGGCGATCGTCACGGGGCGCGGGTGTCATCGGGATATTCTGGAGATTGCAGATACCGTCAGCGAGCTGCGTCCGGTTAAGCATGCGTTCGATGCGGGTATCAAAGCGCAGATGGGGATTGATTACTAAAGAAAAAAGCCCGGTATCTTTACCGGGCTTTTCGATTAGCCGTTGTTATTGCGGCTGCCAGAGCGGCGATTGCTGCTGACCTGGCTGTGACGCTTCACCGCACGGCGGATCTGATTTGCCTTCATGCGACGACGATCTTTTTCCACCGCCACTTTCGAGGTGGTTTCTGGCGTCAGGCCAACCAAATCGCGCAGGTAGTTGGTCTGGGTCAGATCCAGTTCGGTATACCCGCCGCGTGGCAGACCCTTAGGCAGCAGAATGTCGCCATAGCGGACGCGGATCAGTCGGCTCACCTGTACGCCTACCGCTTCCCACAGACGACGAACCTCGCGGTTACGTCCTTCTGTCAGGGTCACGTTGTACCACTGGTTAATGCCTTCACCACCGGTAAACTTGATGGTTTTGAACGCCGCAGGGCCGTCTTCAAGCTGAACGCCACGCGACAGATCGCGCAGTTTGTTCTCATCAACCTGGCCGAAGACCCGCACGGCGTATTCACGCTCCACTTCACGACTCGGGTGCATCAGGCGGTTTGCCAGTTCACCATCGGTGGTGAAAAGCAGCAAGCCGCAGGTGTTCACGTCCAGACGCCCCACGGCAATCCAGCGGGCGCCACGCAGTTTTGGCAGACGGTCAAAGACCGTCGGGCGGCCTTCCGGGTCGTTGCGGGTACACAGTTCGCCTTCCGGCTTGTAATAAGCCAGTACGCGACAGATCTGTTCAGCAGACTCTTTCACGGAGATAAGATGGCCGTCAATGCGGATCTTCAGCCCCGGTACGATTTCTACGCGGTCGCCGAGCGTGGCAATTTTGCCGTCCACGCTCACGCGGCCTGCTTCAATAATGGCTTCGATTTCACGGCGCGAACCGTGGCCGGCGCGCGCCAGCACTTTCTGTAACTTCTCGCTCATTGAGCTTCCTCAGGTGTCGCCTTCACAGGCGTCGAATCAGGTCAAAAACAGGGCAGCGCCCTGCTTTGATGGCCGCGTAGTATATCTGCTTACACCCTTACAAGAAAGGCTTAACATCGCCCACGCCTTCACGAATGACTTCTGGCGCATCTTCGGTGAGATCCACCACGGTGGTCGGCTGCTGGCCGAGATACCCGCCGTGAATAATCAGCTCCACCACCTTCTCCAGACGATCTTTGATCTCTTCCGGGTCGGACTCGGTAAATTCACTCCCCGGCAGCATCAGCGATGTGGAGAGCATCGGCTCGCCGAGGGTTTCCAGCAGCGCCTGGGCGATCGGGTTAGACGGCACGCGCATCCCGATGGTTTTGCGTTTTTCCTGCAACAGCCGGCGCGGCACCTCTTTCGTGCCTTTCAGGATAAACGTGTAGTTACCCGGCGTGTTGTTTTTGATCAGACGAAAGGCCACGTTGTCGACGTACGCGTAGGTCGACAGCTCGGAGAGGTCGCGACACATCAGGGTAAAGTTGTGGCCGTCCGGCAGCTGACGGATGCGACAGATACGCTCCATCGCCCCTTTGTCTTCGATTTTACAGCCCAGCGCGTAGCCGGAATCGGTTGGGTAGACAATTACGCCGCCTTTGCGGACGATTTCCACAGCCTGATTAATCAGGCGTGGCTGCGGGTTATCCGGATGGATATAGAAAAACTGACTCATACTTCCCTCTCTTCAATTTGCTGTGGCTGTTCCCAGAGCTGCCAGACAGGCTCAACGCCCGCAGGTAACCAGAGCTTGCGCCCCAGTTCAATCCACGCGCAGGGCTGATGAAAATCTGAACCCTGTGACCCAAGCAGGCCAAACTGGCGGGCGTAGGTCGCAAGCTGCGAACGCTCATTGGGAGCCTGCTGACACTGGGCAACTTCCATCGCCTCACCGCCGCATTCGGCAAAGTGCGCCAGCAGCCTTTTCAGCCATTTAGCAGAAAGATTATACCGCCCCGGATGGGCCAGTACGGCCTTACCACCAGAATGATGAATGACATCAATAGCTTGTTTTATTGTACACCACTGGGGGGGAACGTATCCGGTTTTCCCGCGCGCCAGATACTTTTTAAAAACATTCGCCATGGTCGTCGCTTTACCGGCTTCAACCAGAAAACGGGCGAAATGGCCGCGCGTTACCGCCCCGCCGTTCGCGAGCTTACGCGCGCCTTCCAGCGCACCGGGAATATGCGCCTTCTCAAGACGTTCGCCGATCATCTCCGCGCGCTGATTGCGGCGTGCTTTTTGTTCTTGCAAAAAAGCACACATTGCCGGATGTTCAGGATCGATGTTCAGGCCAACGATATGAATTTCGTGGTTTTCCCAGAGCGTGGAGATCTCAACCCCGGGTATGAGATTTAGCGCCAGTCCGCTGCGGGCAATCTCCGCACGCGCGGCGGGGATGGCGTCGGTTGTGTCGTGATCGGTTATTGCCAGCGTGCCGACTCGCATTTCAACGGCGCGATGGACCAGGGCTTCGGGCGTCAGCAGGCCATCTGAAGCCTGCGTATGGCTGTGTAAATCATAAATTACGGCGTAGGTGGTATCGCTCAAAGCACTTCCCATAACAGTCTGGAGACATCCGAAACCCCTATGATACCGACTTACTATGAAATACTGAAATCAGGGGTTGACAACACGCCATCGAACTAGTTAACTAGTACGCAAGTTCACACGAGAAAGGTATCTGAAAATGACAGCACATTTCGCTCTGCACGGTTGGTGGCGTACTTCCTGATCTTCGGGCAGTGTCACGCGTCTGCGAAATGCAAACAGATACCCGCCCGCTACCCAGCGGGCTTTTTTTTGAACAAAATATGAGAACAACAACATGCAAACAGCCAAACCACACCTCGAACTGCTGACCTGCGAGGCGGCCTATCGCCATAACCCTACCGCGCTGTTTCATCAGGTGTGCGGCGCACGTCCCGCGACGCTGCTGCTGGAGTCTGCGGATATCGACAGCAAGGACGACCTCAAAAGCCTGCTGCTGGTTGACAGCGCGCTGCGCATTACCGCGTTAGGTGACACCGTCACCATCAAGGCGTTGTCTGACAATGGCGCGTCGCTGCTGCCGCTGCTGGATGCGGCGCTGCCTTCAGGCATTGAAAATGAACGGCACCCGGACCTGCGTATTCTGCATTTCCCGCCGGTGAGCCAGCTGCTGGATGAAGATGCCCGCCTCTGCTCGCTGTCCGTTTTCGATGCCTTCCGCCTGCTGCAAAATCTGGTCACCGTGCCGGAAGATGAGCGCGAAGCGATGTTCTTTGGCGGGCTGTTTGCTTACGACCTGGTAGCCGGCTTTGAAGATTTACCGGCAACCGAGCAGGGGAACCGCTGCCCGGACTACTGCTTCTACCTGGCCGAAACCCTGCTGGTGATCGACCATCAGAAAAAATATACCCGCATCCAGGCCAGCCTGTTCACTCCGTCGGGGTCTGAGAAAAACCGCCTTGAGCAGCGCATCGCGCAACTGCAACAGCAGATGTCGGAAGCACCGCCCGCGCTGCCGGTGCAGCGCATTGAGGAGATGACCTGCGAGGTAAGTCAGACCGACGATCAATACGGTGCGGTGGTACGTCAGATGCAAAAAGCGATTCGCGCCGGGGAAATTTTCCAGGTGGTGCCGTCCCGTCGCTTCTCACTGCCCTGCCCGTCGCCGCTGGCGGCTTACGATGTGCTGAAAAAGAGCAACCCAAGCCCGTACATGTTCTTTATGCAGGACAATGACTTCACGCTGTTTGGCGCGTCCCCGGAAAGCTCCCTGAAGTACGACGCCACCAGCCGACAGATTGAGATCTACCCGATTGCGGGCACCCGTCCACGCGGCCGTCGTGCCGATGGTTCCCTGGACCGCGATCTCGACAGCCGCATCGAACTGGAAATGCGTACCGACCACAAAGAGCTGTCCGAGCACCTGATGCTGGTTGACCTGGCGCGTAACGATCTGGCGCGAATTTGCACGCCGGGCAGCCGTTACGTGGCGGATCTGACCAAAGTTGACCGCTACTCCTTCGTCATGCATCTGGTTTCCCGCGTGGTCGGTGAGCTGCGCCACGACCTCGACGTTCTGCACGCCTACCGCGCCTGCATGAATATGGGCACCCTGAGCGGCGCGCCGAAGGTGCGCTCCATGCAGCTGATTGCCGAAGCGGAAGGACGCCGTCGCGGCAGCTACGGTGGTGCGGTGGGCTATTTCACCGCTCACGGCGATCTTGATACCTGCATCGTGATCCGCTCCGCCTACGTTGAGGACGGCATTGCTACCGTCCAGGCCGGGGCCGGGATTGTTCTTGATTCTGTTCCGCAGTCTGAAGCTGACGAAACCCGCAGTAAAGCACGCGCGGTACTGCGCGCCATTGCTACCGCACACCATGCACAGGAGATTTTCTGATGGCTGACATTCTGCTGCTCGATAATATCGACTCCTTCACCTACAACCTGGCAGATCAGCTGCGTGCGAATGGTCATAACGTTGTTATCTATCGCAACCACGTTCCGGCTCAGACGCTGATTGACCGTCTGGCGACCATGCAAAACCCGGTGCTGATGCTCTCCCCGGGCCCAGGCGCGCCGAGCGAAGCGGGCTGTATGCCTGAGCTGTTGACACGCATGCGTGGCAAGCTGCCGATTATCGGTATCTGCCTCGGTCATCAGGCGATTGTCGAAGCTTACGGCGGTTACGTGGGTCAGGCGGGTGAGATCCTGCATGGTAAAGCATCGAGCATTGAACATGACGGTCAGGCGATGTTTGCCGGACTGCCGAACCCGCTTCCGGTGGCGCGTTACCACTCGCTTGTCGGCAGCAATATTCCGGCCGGGCTGACCATCAACGCCTCGTTTGAAGGAATGGTGATGGCGGTGCGTCACGATGCGGATCGCGTCTGCGGGATGCAGTTCCACCCGGAATCTATCCTGACGTCCAACGGCGCGCGCCTGCTGGAGCAAACGCTCGACTGGGCGCTGCAAAAGCTGGAGCAGACCAATACCCTGCAACCGATTCTGGAAAAACTGTATCAGGCCCAGACCCTGAGCCAGCAGGAGAGCCACCAGCTTTTCTCCGCCGTCGTGCGGGGCGAGCTGAAGCCTGAGCAGCTGGCCGCTGCGCTGGTGAGCATGAAAGTTCGCGGCGAAAGCCCGCAGGAGATTGCCGGTGCGGCCACCGCGCTGCTGGAAAATGCCGCCCCGTTCCCGCGTCCGGACTACCAGTTTGCGGATATCGTCGGGACCGGTGGCGACGGCAGCAACAGCATCAACATTTCGACCGCCAGCGCCTTTGTGGCGGCGGCATGCGGCCTGAAGGTGGCCAAGCACGGCAACCGCAGCGTCTCCAGCCGGTCCGGATCGTCCGACCTGCTGGCCGCTTTCGGCATCAACCTGGACATGAACGCCGAGCGTTCCCGTGAAGCGCTGGATGATCTTGGCGTCTGCTTCCTGTTTGCGCCGAAGTACCACACCGGTTTCCGCCACGCGATGCCGGTTCGCCAGCAGCTTAAAACCCGCACGCTGTTTAACGTGCTCGGTCCACTCATTAATCCGGCGCACCCGCCGCTGGCGCTGATTGGCGTTTACAGCCCGGAGCTGGTGCTGCCGATTGCCGAGACGCTGCGCGTTCTGGGTTACAAACGTGCCGCCGTGGTACATAGCGGCGGAATGGATGAGGTTTCTCTGCATGCGCCCACGCTGGTGGCCGAACTGAATAACGGTGAAGTGCTGAACTATCAGCTTGATGCCGCTGACTTCGGGTTGACCCCGTATCATCAGGATGCGCTGGCTGGCGGTACGCCGGAAGAAAACCGTGACATTCTCACGCGCTTATTACAAGGTAAAGGTGAGGCTGCCCATGAGGCCGCCGTGGCGGCCAACGTTGCCATGCTGATGCGTTTACATGGCGAGGAAGATCTGAAAGCCAACGCCCAAAAAGTTCTGGACGTACTGCGCTCCGGTGCAGCTTACGATCGCGTTACCGCACTTGCGGCAAGAGGGTAAATAATGCAGACCGTTTTAGCGAAAATCGTCGCCGATAAGGCCATCTGGGTGGAAGCCCGCAAGCAACAGCAGCCGCTTGCCAGTTTCCAGAATGACGTCGTGCCGAGCAGCCGTCGTTTCTATGATGCCCTCCGGGGCGCGCGCACTGCGTTTATTCTGGAGTGTAAAAAAGCGTCTCCGTCCAGGGGTGTGATCCGTGACGATTTCGACCCGGCGCGTATTGCCGGTATCTACAAGCATCATGCGTCTGTCATCTCCGTGCTGACGGATGAAAAATATTTCCAGGGCAGCTTTGATTTTCTGCCCGTCGTCAGCGGCATCGCGCCGCAGCCGATTCTGTGCAAAGACTTTATTATCGACCCATATCAGATCTGGCTGGCGCGTTTTTATCAGGCCGATGCCTGCCTGCTGATGCTCTCCGTGCTCGACGACGAGCAGTATCGCCAGCTCTCCGCCGTCGCGCATAGCCTGAACATGGGCGTGCTGACCGAAGTGAGCAACGAAGAGGAGCTGGAGCGCGCCATCGCGCTGGAGGCGAAAGTGGTCGGCATTAACAACCGCGATCTGCGCGACCTGTCGATTGACCTGGACCGCACGCGCCAGCTTGCGCCGCGTCTGGGCGCGGGCGTCACGGTGATCAGCGAATCCGGCATTAACCGCTACGCTCAGGTGCGCGAGCTGAGCCACTTTGCTAACGGTTTCCTGATTGGCTCCGCCATGATGGAACATGACGACCTCAATGCGGCGGTGCGCCGCGTGCTGCTGGGTGAGAACAAAGTCTGCGGCCTGACCCGCGAACAGGATGCGCAGGCCGCGTATGAAGCGGGCGCCATCTATGGCGGGCTGATCTTTGTTGAGTCCTCTCCTCGCGCGGTTAATGAAGAGCAGGCGCGCAGGGTGATTGCGGCTGCCCCACTCAGCTATGTGGGCGTATTCCGCAATGCGGATATCACCGACATTGCGGCAAAAGCGGACGCGTTATCCCTGAGCGCGGTCCAGCTGCATGGCGACGAAGATCAGACGTATATCGATGCTCTGCGACATGTTCTGGCGCCTCAGGTTCAGATCTGGAAAGCGCAGAGCGTCGGTGACACCCTGCCCGCGCGTAACCTGAATCATGTTGATAAATACGTGCTCGACAACGGTCAGGGCGGTACGGGACAGCGCTTCGACTGGTCGCTGCTGCGTGGAGAAGCGCTGGACAATGTCCTGCTGGCGGGGGGATTAAGCCCCGATAATTGTGTGGAAGCGGCCAAAACCGGCTGCGCCGGCCTCGATTTCAATTCAGGCGTAGAGTCCCAACCGGGCATAAAAGACGCCAGCAAGCTGGCATCGGTATTCAAAACTCTGCGTGCATATTAAGGAAGAGAAGATGACGACATTACTTAACCCGTATTTTGGTGAGTTCGGTGGGATGTACGTCCCACAAATCCTGATGCCCGCGCTGCGCCAGCTGGAAGAAGCGTTCGTGAGCGCGCAAAAAGATCCGGCGTTTCAGGCGGAGTTTACCGACCTGCTGAAAAACTACGCGGGCCGTCCGACAGCGCTGACCAAATGCCGTAACCTGACCGAAGGCACAAAAACCACGCTCTACCTTAAGCGTGAAGATCTGCTGCACGGCGGCGCGCACAAAACTAACCAGGTGCTGGGCCAGGCGCTGCTCGCTAAGCGCATGGGTAAAACAGAAATTATCGCTGAAACCGGCGCGGGCCAGCACGGCGTGGCCTCTGCTCTCGCCAGCGCCCTGCTCGGCCTGAAGTGCCGCATCTATATGGGTGCCAAAGACGTTGAGCGCCAGTCGCCGAACGTATTCCGTATGCGTCTGATGGGCGCGGAGGTGATCCCGGTGCACAGCGGCTCCGCCACGCTGAAAGATGCCTGTAACGAAGCGCTGCGCGACTGGTCTGGCAGTTACGAAACCGCCCACTATATGCTCGGCACCGCGGCGGGCCCGCACCCGTTCCCGACCATCGTGCGCGAATTCCAGCGCATGATCGGTGAAGAGACCAAAGCGCAGATCCTTGAAAAAGAGGGTCGCCTGCCGGATGCGGTGATTGCCTGCGTCGGCGGCGGGTCTAACGCCATCGGCATGTTTGCCGATTTTATCGACGAAACCCGCGTTGGGCTGATTGGCGTCGAGCCTGCCGGTCACGGCATCGAAACGGGCGAGCACGGCGCGCCACTGAAGCATGGCCGCGTGGGGATCTACTTCGGTATGAAAGCCCCGATGATGCAGACCGACGAAGGGCAGATCGAAGAGTCTTACTCGATTTCTGCCGGGCTGGATTTCCCGTCCGTTGGGCCACAGCACGCCTTCCTGAACAGCACGGGGCGCGCAGATTACGTCTCCATCACCGATGACGAAGCGCTGGAGGCCTTCAAAACGCTGTGCCGCAATGAAGGGATCATCCCGGCGCTGGAGTCTTCCCATGCCCTTGCGCACGCGCTGAAAATGATGAAGGAAAACCCGGAAAAAGAGCAGCTGCTGGTGGTGAACCTTTCCGGCCGCGGGGATAAAGATATCTTTACCGTTCACGATATTCTGAAAGCACGAGGGGAAATTTGATGGAACGCTACGACAACGTATTTGCTGAACTGAAATCCCGCCAGGAAGGCGCGTTCGTTCCCTTCGTGACGCTGGGCGACCCCGGCCCCGAGCAGTCGCTGAAGATTATTGACACCCTGATCGCAGCCGGTGCCGACGCGCTGGAGCTGGGTATTCCCTTCTCCGATCCGCTGGCGGATGGCCCAACCATCCAGAACGCCACCCTGCGCGCCTTTGCGGCAGGCGTGACGCCGACCCAGTGCTTTGAAATGCTGGCGGCGATCCGCCAGAAACACCCGACCATCCCGATTGGCCTGCTGATGTACGCCAACCTGGTCTTCAGCCGCGGTATTGATGCATTTTACGCCGAGTGCGCCCGCGTGGGTGTCGACTCCGTGCTGGTGGCTGACGTGCCCGTTGAAGAATCCGCGCCGTTCCGTCAGGCGGCGATGCGCCACAACGTCGCGCCGATTTTCATCTGTCCGCCGAATGCCGATGACGATCTGTTGCGCCAGATTGCCTCTTACGGACGAGGATATACCTACCTGCTCTCCCGTGCGGGCGTGACCGGCGCGGAGAACAAAGCCGCGCTGCCGCTGCATCACCTTGTGGAGAAGCTGGCAGAATACCATGCCGCACCACCGCTTCAGGGCTTCGGGATTTCGTCTCCGGATCAGGTTACTGCGGCCATTGACGCAAAGGCCGCCGGGGCCATTTCAGGTTCGGCTATCGTTAAGATTATTGAGAAGAACGTGGATAAACCAGAGCAGATGCTGGCTGAGCTGAATACGTTCGTCACATCCATGAAGGCGGCCACGCGCAGGGCGTAACCGTTACAACCGTCTGGCCCCGGCGCCAGGCGGTTTTCCCCCTTGCTCCCTGAGAGCAACCTGTCAAAATTGATCCTGTCGATATTTTCGGTGTGAATGACTTTCCAATCTTTCGCGTAAGCGTATGATCTGGACTCTTTTTAGCGTTATCCTTCTGAGTTCAGAGGTTATTCATGTCCTGGCATTACTTCAAGCAGACTTACCTGGTTAAGTTCTGGTCACCTGTTCCGGCCGTTATCGCGGCAGGCATTCTCTCTACTTATTATTTCGGTATTACCGGCACCTTCTGGGCCGTTACGGGCGAGTTTACTCGCTGGGGTGGACAGCTATTGCAGCTTGCGGGCGTTCATGCCGAAGAGTGGGGCTACTTTAAGCTGATCCATCTTGAGGGCACACCGCTGACCCGCATTGACGGGATGATGATCATCGGCATGTTCGGCGGCTGTTTTGCGGCCGCGCTGTGGGCCAACAACGTTAAGTTACGCATGCCGAAAAGCCGCATCCGCATTATGCAGGCCGTGGTCGGCGGTATCATTGCCGGGTTTGGCGCCCGCCTGGCGATGGGCTGTAACCTTGCCGCGTTCTTTACCGGTATACCGCAGTTCTCGCTGCATGCGTGGTTCTTTGCCGTCGCCACCGCCATCGGCTCATACTTCGGCGCAAAGTTCACCCTGCTGCCGCTGTTCCGCATTCCGGTGAAAATGACGAAAGTGAGCGCTGCCTCTCCGTTGACTCAAAAGCCCGATCAGGCCCGTCGTCGCTTCCGCCTCGGTATGCTGGTCTTTTTTGCCATGGTTGCCTGGGCGATGTGCACGGCGATGAATCAGCCAAAACTCGGCCTGGCAATGCTGTTCGGCGTCGGTTTCGGCCTGCTGATTGAACGCGCGCAGATCTGCTTTACCTCCGCGTTTCGCGATATGTGGATCACCGGACGAACGATGATGGCGAAGGCAATCATTGCCGGTATGGCGGTCAGCGCGATCGGCATCTTTAGCTATGTGCAGCTTGGCGTGGAGCCGAAAATCATGTGGGCCGGACCTAATGCGGTCATTGGCGGATTGCTGTTTGGTTTTGGCATCGTGCTGGCCGGCGGGTGCGAAACCGGCTGGATGTATCGCGCCGTGGAAGGCCAGGTGCATTACTGGTGGGTTGGTCTGGGTAACGTGATTGGCTCAACCCTCCTGGCGTACTACTGGGATGACGTCTCTCCGATGCTGGCAACCAACTGGGACAAGGTCAATCTGCTGAATACCTTTGGTCCACTCGGGGGGCTCATGGTGACCTACGCCCTGCTGCTTGTCGCCTTCTTGCTGGTGGTTGCACAAGAGAAGCGTTTCTTCCGCCGGGCTACCGTCAAAACTGAAACTCAGGAGAATGCCGCATGAAAGAGATCGTGCCTGACTATCGTCTCGATATGGTGGGTGAACCCTGTCCTTACCCGGCCGTTGCCACGCTTGAGGCGTTACCGCAGCTGAAAAAAGGTGAAATTCTGGAAGTGGTGAGCGATTGCCCCCAGTCCATCAACAACATTCCGCTTGATGCTAAAAACCACGGCTATACCGTGCTGGATATCCAGCAGGACGGGCCAACCATACGGTATTTGATTCAGAAGTAGCTCTCAGGTACGAAAAAGGCCTCTACGGGAGGCCTTGTTTCACCTCGCTGGCTTTAGCCACCGTCGCCTTTTGAGTTTCGGGAGGCATGAATGGGTGGTGAGGCGGGTTCCGCAAACTGAACAGACCGCACCGTGAGGTTGGCTGTGCGTCGGGCTAAACGTGGTGAAATAAAACTGTTTGCCTGCACATACCGGACACTCAAATTTGATGTTGGGGATATCCCCTCCAGCCAGATGTATGGAAGAACCACCATACAGCAATTCACGGACTTACAGGGATATATCGTCCCCGCGAGAACAAAAGGCGAGGAAGACTTAATATAGGCTTTTGAAACTTAACTCTTATTGATCCACAGCAACAGGAAAGATTTACACTTAAGTAAAATCTTACGTCTGGTTTGAGTAGGGTTTTCACGCGTTGATGTTTTTTAGATGTTTTGGATTTTTGCTTGTTTTTATCTCGTTTCACGCTTCGTCTTTGAATTTCTCATCGACGTTTTTGCGGCTGAACTGCCCGGAACGCGGCCTGGTCGAAATTATTCTGCACGTCTACGACCACACCCAGGAAAAGTGGCCCGGGCATTTTGAAACCGGCGCTGGCCATAAACGTGTCGGCGATACCGAAATTATTCCCTTTGCAAACGGGGATGTTCTGTTCCACTCCATTTCACGCGATGCGTTCAGCTACCTTTATGATGGCGAATCGACGCTCAGCCACTGCATGAAGCTGGACGAACGCCCTGTTTATCCGTCCTTTTGACGTCCGGCACTGGCCGCTGTGCGGCCAGTTTTTACCGAATCAGAAACGGTAACCCGCAGAGAACATAAACACCCACGGATCCAGACGGGTACTGATACTCTGCTGCTCTCCGCCCGCCTTGAAGCGAACGTCGGTATCAATATCCATGTACCAGACCGAGGCGTTGATCAGCCAGTCGCGGTTGATCAGATAGTCCAGCCCCACCTGCCCCGCCACACCCCAGGAGTCCTTCAGGCTAAGGTCGGAGAGACCGGCCGCTTTCCCGGTATCGTTAAATTTCTCGTCAAAGAAGGTGGTGTAGTTAACGCCCGCGCCAATATAGGGGCGCACCTTGCTGCTGGAATCCCCAAAGTACCATTGCGCCATCAGCGTTGGCGGCAAATGGTGCACCGTGGCAATGTCTCCGGTCGGTCCCAAACCGACGCGGTGACGAAACGGCGTGGCGGCAAGAAGCTCAACGCCCACGTTATCCGTTGCCATATAGGTAAAGGTCAAGCCTAGCTGAGTGTTATTGCTGACGTTGAAACCGCCCATCCCCAGTACGCTGTCTGAGCCTTCCGTTGGGCGCACCGTTGCCGAACCGGCACGAATAAAGAATTCACCTGCTTCATGCGCGTACGCGCCGCCAGAGAGACTGCTTAAGATAAGGGCTGCCACCGCTAATTTTTTCATATCCGCTCCATCGTTGTGGTTTTAATTGCGGAGGAGAATATACTCACAAAAGAGTAATAAGTGATCTAACACAGATCACATTAAAACCAGTAAGTTAACATTCATTGATCTAGGTTAATTTTTGGTGACGCCACATAAAGCAATAAGTTGTTACCACGTCAATTTATGGCATTTCTCGGTTACAAAAATTTCTGTTTTTCCTCACTTGCGCTTACAGTCGCGGCTGGACAATTTCTGGCTCTCACAGTCTGATTGGGTGGGTCCGTCTTTTGCAGCTTTACAAAGATATGCTTTTCCATACAAGCCTTGATGCTGCCACCAGCGCCATATCCGGTGTACAATTGCCGGCTAATTAACACCTGCAATACTCAAGGAGAGTGCATGTCTATCACGGCGAAGTCTGTCTACCGTGACACGGGAAATTTTTTCCGCAATCAGTTCATTACCTTTTTACTGATCGCGTTGTTGTGCGCCTTTATTACGGTGGTGCTGGGTCATGCGTTCTCACCCAGTGATGAACAGATTGCCACGCTGAGCCAGGGGGATCATCTTGCAGGCAGCGCGGGGTTGTTTGACCTTGTGCAGAATATGACGCCAGAACAACAGCAAATCTTGCTGCGCGCCTCTGCGGCATCGACCTTCTCGGGCCTGATTGGCAATGCCATTCTGGCCGGAGGCGTGCTGCTGATGATCCAGCTGGTGTCTGCCGGGCAACGCGTCAGCGCGTTACGTGCAATCGGCGCCAGCGCGCCGGTGCTGCCCAAGCTGTTTATCCTCATCTTCCTGACCACACTGCTGGTCCAGATGGGGATAATGCTGGTTGTCGTTCCTGGCGTGTTGCTGGCTATCGTTCTTTCATTCGCGCCAGTCATGGTGGTGCAGGACAAAATGGGCGTTTTCACCGCCATGCGTAGCAGCATCAGGCTCGCGTGGGCAAATATGCGACTGGTCGCGCCGGCCGTTATCAGCTGGTTACTGGCCAAAACGCTGCTACTGCTGTTTGCGCCGAATTTCGCGGTGTTAACGCCAAACGTCGGTGCGGTTGTCGCCAATACGCTGAGCAACCTGATTTCAGCCGTGCTGCTGGTCTATTTGTTCCGCCTGTACATGTTAATTCGTCAGTAACCGGGATCGCAGAATGAAGCAGTTTCTTGATTTTTTACCGCTGATCGTATTTTTCGCTTTTTATAAGCTGTACGACATTTATGCCGGCACGCTGGCGCTGATTGTAGCCACGGCTGTGGTGCTGATTTATAGCTGGGTTCGCTACCGCAAGGTTGAGAAGATGGCGCTCATCACCTTCCTGATGGTGGCGGTGTTTGGCGGCCTGACGCTGTTCTTCCACAATGATGAATTCATCAAGTGGAAGGTCACGGTGATTTATGGCCTGTTTGCGGGCGCGCTGCTCATCAGCCAGTGGGTGATGAAAAAGCCGCTGATCCAGCGCATGCTGGGCAAAGAGTTGACGCTGCCTCAGGCAGTCTGGGGGCGTCTGAACCTGGCCTGGGCGCTGTTCTTTATCCTGTGCGGTCTTGCCAATATCTACATCGCTTTCTGGCTGCCGCAGAATATCTGGGTCAACTTCAAGGTATTTGGCCTGACGGCCCTGACGCTCGTGTTTACGCTGCTAAGCGGCGTGTACATCTACCGGCACATGCCGCAGGACGATAAGCAGTAACCCTACGGGCCAGATCGCAATGCGATCTGGCCTTTTTTCACTTTTCTTTCACATTCCGCCCCCCTTCTTCAAAAATGACTGAATCATGAAGATTTTATGGAGATTGCTCCCTTCTCATTGTAATGAGAATCACTATCATTAATATTCGTCATCGCATTTTAACAAATGGAAATGAGTTGATGAAAAGCATAATAAGATTTGCCCCCGCTTCACTTACGTTGGCCATCCTTGCGGCACTGGGCCAGGGCGCGCATGCAGCAGAAGAGACTCTCGACGACGGTGAAACCATGGTGGTTCAGGCGACGGCTGAAGAGGCGCTGAAGCAGCAGCCTGGCGTCTCGGTTATTACGGCGAAGGACATCGAAAAGGACCCGCCGGTAAACGATCTTTCTGAAATCATTCGTAAAATGCCCGGGGTAAACCTCACCGGCAACAGCGCGACGGGCAGCCGCGGCAACAACCGCCAGATCGATATTCGCGGTATGGGGCCGGAAAATACCCTGATCCTGATTGACGGCGTGCCGGTGACGTCCCGTAACTCGGTGCGCTACAGCTGGCGCGGCGAGCGCGACACCCGCGGGGACACCAACTGGGTTCCGCCAGAAATGGTCGAGCGCATTGAAGTGCTCCGCGGGCCTGCCGCCGCTCGCTATGGCTCCGGGGCTGCCGGTGGCGTCGTCAACATCATTACCAAACGCCCGACCAACGACTGGCACGGCTCGCTCTCGCTCTACACCAACCAGCCTGAAAATGATAAAGAGGGAGCGACAAAACGCGCTAACTTCGATCTGAGCGGTCCTCTCGCAGGCGATGCGTTAACGATGCGCCTTTACGGGAACATCAACAAAACCGACGCGGACGCCGAGGATATTAACACCGCGCAAAACGGCTCTTACGCCGCCGGACGCGAAGGCGTACGAAACAAAGACATCAACGCCCTTCTCTCCTGGAAACTCACGCCGCAGCAAATTATCGACTTCGACTACAGCTACAGCCGCCAGGGCAATATCTACGCGGGCGATACGCAGTACAGCAACGGCAACGTCAGCCCTGGTGGCCTGGTATCGTCCCTGTACGGTCACGAAACTAACCGTATGTACCGCCAGTCATACGGCATTACGCACAACGGCATCTGGGACTGGGGCCAGTCGAAGTTTGGCGTCTATTACGAGAAAACTAACAACACCCGCTTGCAGGAAGGGTCGACGGGCAGAGTTGAGGGTATGATCAACAGCGACAAGTACGACACCAGCCGGCTTGAGTCGTACCGTTCCACAGGCGAGCTGAACATTCCGCTGTTCTGGCTGGTGGACCAGACGCTGACCATCGGCGCAGAGTGGAACCGCGATGAGCTCAACGACCCGGCGTCAATGCAGGCGACGGACGTGTCGGGAGAAGTGATTAACGGCGTTTCCGGCACCGCTTCCGAGCGCAAAAGCAAAAACAGCGCCGATCTCACCGGGATCTATCTTGAGGACAATATTGAAGCGCGTCAGGGGACCAACCTGATCCCGGGGATCCGCTTCGATTATCACAATAAATTTGGCAGCAACTGGAGCCCAAGCCTTAACGTTTCACAGGATTTAGGCGACATGTTCAAGGTGAAGGCGGGTATCGCTCGGGTATTTAAAGCGCCGAACCTGTATCAGTCCAGCGAAGGCTATCTGCTTTCCACCCGCGGGAACGGTTGTCCGAACAACATTTCCGAGGGAAGCTGCTACCTGTTAGGCAACCCGGATCTGGATCCGGAAATCAGCGTGAACAAAGAGATCGGCCTGGCCTTTGCCCTGGAAGGCTACGAGGCTGGAATTACCTGGTTCCGCAACGATTACAAAAACAAGATCGTTTCAGGAACGGACGTGCTGGGGCAGACAAGCAGCGACGTAAATATCCTGCAATGGGAGAACGGCGGCAAGGCCGTTGTTGAAGGGCTGGAAGGCAACCTCACCGTGCCGGTTATTCGCGACACGCTGACCTGGCGTACCAATGCGACGTATATGATCCAGTCTGAAAGTAAAGACACCGGCAACCCGCTGTCTATCATCCCCAAATATACCGTCAACACCATGCTGGACTGGGAGGTTAACAGCAAGCTTTCAGCCAACGTAAGCTGGACGATGTATGGCCGCCAGAAGCCCAGAGAGAACGCTGAAATCCGCAAAGAGGAGGATGCGATGTCCAACAGAGAGATCGGCGCGTATTCCATCGTGGGTATCGGCAGTAATTATCAGCTGACCAAAAACCTGCGCCTGAATGCCGGCATCAGCAACCTCTTTGACAAACAGATTTACCGTGAAAATGACGGTGCATCGACCTATAACGAACCGGGCCGCGCGTATTACGCCGGCGTAACCATGTCCTTCTGACCCTCAGGCGCCCGCGCTGCGGGCGCTCACCCTATTCTCTCCAGCCAGAAATCATAGTAGCATCCCGCCTGAAGTCTTCAGTTACGAGTTTAAAAACAATGACAACAATTGACGCCCCTCAGGGCGAACTGGTTTTACGCACACTGGCAATGCCCGCTGACACCAATGCCAATGGCGATATTTTTGGCGGCTGGCTAATGTCGCAAATGGATATGGGCGGCGCAATTCTGGCTAAAGAGATCGCCCACGGGCGCGTAGTCACCGTCCGGGTCGATGGCATGACCTTCCTGCGTCCGGTTGCGGTAGGAGATGTGGTTTGCTGTTACGCGCGCTGCGTAAAACGCGGCAATACGTCTATCTCCATCAACATTGAGGTATGGGTAAAAAAAGTCTCTTCTGAACCGATTGGTCAGCGCTATAAGGCGACGGAGGCATTATTCATCTATGTGGCGGTGGATAGCGACGGTAAACCGCGCCAGCTTCCCCGGAATTAGCTTCAGGTATAAAAAAAGCCTCCTCGCGGAGGCTTTTTATTGGCCGTTATTCCATTTGCGCCCCGCCATTCAGGCGGAAGACAATGTTCACAACCAGCCCGCTGCCGGGTTTACCGGCCTCGTAGCGCCACCTGCGCATGGCCGATTTCACTTCACGTTCAAACATATTCGCCGGCTGGGCGGAGAGGATTTGCACGTTATCAACGCGACCGTCGGCGGTGACGTCAAATTTCACCCTTACGCGCCCCTCAATGCGTAACGCCTGCGCGCGCGCCGGATACTGCGGCTGATTACGGCTCAGCGCGCGCGGGCCCGCTGGCGCGGTTACCGTCGGTTTCGTCGCGGTCGCGGTGTTATTCATCAGCGGACGCGACGGCGCGGCATTTTCAACCGGTTGCGTGGCGCGTGGCTCTACCGGACGCACTTCACGTTTAGGACGCTCTTCCACCTTTTTAACCGGCTTGGGTTTTGGCTTCGGTTTTGGTTTAGGTTTTGGCTCTGGCTTATGGATCACCACCGGCGCTTCTTTCGGCGGCTCAGGAACTGGCTCGGGTTCCGGCTCCGGTTCAACAACGGGCTGTGGCGGCGGCGGCGCAACCTGCGGCGGCTCAAGATCCGCAGGCGATACCATGGTCACAGAAATTGGCTGCGCTGGCGCCGGCATTTCAATAACCTGATGAACCGAGGTATAGAGCAGACCCGCCACGACAGCACCGTGAATAACGACGGAAAGCAGCGTCGGCCATGGAAAGCGGCGAGGTAAATCAAGGGTCATCGAAGTCATAATCATCAACGTTAAAAAACCGAACTTCGATTTTAAATGCAAATAGCAATCATATTCAATAAGACACTTTGTCCTGGCGCAATTTAAGCGCGTAAGCGGGCAAAAAAGGGGCATCCAGATCAGGGTTTTAACAATGTGATTATCTTTACATTGCAGTCATTTGTGCTTTCACATAACGTTATTGTCACTTTCACCGGTTAAGGAGCTTTGCCGTGCTTTACGTGATTTACGCTGAAGATGTACATGATTCTCTGGAAAAACGTCTTTCCGTTCGCCCTGCCCATCTGGCGCGCTTACAGTTGCTACAGGATGAAGGCCGTTTGCTGACCGCGGGCCCGATGCCTGCCGTTGACAGCAACGATCCGGGAGCGGCAGGTTTTACCGGCTCCACGGTGATTGCCGAGTTTGAATCTCTGGAAGCCGCGCAGGCGTGGGCAGAAGCAGACCCGTACGTCGCAGCCGGCGTGTACGAGAAAGTCACGGTTCGTCCGTATAAAAAAGTGTTCTAAAAGAAAGGCTCCCTCGGGAGCCTTTTCTTCATTCAGTGCAGCGACGCCAGCCTCGCCGCAAAGCCGACAAACAGCAGACCGATCAGCCCATTCCCCAGCTTCGCCAGTTTCTTTTTGGTTTTCAGGTAACGCGTCACAAACGCGCCTGAGAAAATCAGGAAGCTCATGTACATGAAGCTAATCAGCTCAAGCGTTGTGGCGAGGATCAGGAACGACGTGCCGGTATTCTTCGCGTTTACATCGATGAACTGGACGAAGAACGACACGTAAAAAAGAATCGCTTTCGGGTTCGTCAGGCTCAATACCAGCGAACGCTTGAGGATCGCGCTTGCCGGTTCGGCGCTGTTATCATGTGTATTATTCTGACGGTTAATAACGGACCAGAGCATTTTCCCGCCGAGCCACAGCAGGTAAAACGCCCCGAGGTAGCGGACGATATTGAATAACACCGGCGTGGTCTGGATCAGCGCGGCGACGCCCGCCCAGGCCAGAAACATCAGCACCGCGTCACCAATAAATACACCGGTGGCGGCCAGATACCCTTTTTTCACGCCGTGGCCAATCCCTGTTTTCAGCACAAACAAGGTGTTCGGTCCTGGAACCAGCACGATAAAAAATGCGCCGACAACATAGGTCCAGAAATTCAGTACACCAAACTCCGCAAACACGTCTCACTCCTTTTGCTCAAAACAAAGGGAATATCGCCGCAACGTCGATATTCCCGAAATCTGAAACTGTATACCGTTAAAGCCGCAGACCGCGTCAGTTAAACAACGGGCACCTTTCGGTGCCCTCAGGGTTATCAGATGTCCTGGACCGCGAACAACAGCGCATTACGGTGTCTGTTCAGCCCACATTTTCTGATGGCGTGGATACGCATATTGCGGCGGGATTGTGCTTCCAGCCAACGAGCCTTACGACGACTCACCTGTCGCAACATGCGCCAGCGCCCGACTTCAGTTCTACTGCGCTTCATGTCTACAACTCTTTCTCTAACAGAGATGCCATTATAAGCCTAAGCGGGCGGCAAACCAGCGCTTTTATCTGCCGTTTTTATTTGCCAGATGAATCCTGATGCGTAAACTCATAACAATACGCTTTCAAAAGGATTTTTTATTTATGACAACCTTCTACACCGTGGTGAGTTGGCTGGTCATTTTAGGGTACTGGCTGTTAATTGCCGGGGTGACGTTGCGCATTCTGATGAAGCGCAGAGCGGTCCCTTCCGCCATGGCCTGGCTTCTGATTATCTACATTCTCCCGCTGGTGGGCATAATCGCCTATCTCTCTTTTGGTGAACTTCATCTGGGTAAACGCCGGGCCGAACGCGCCCGCGCCATGTGGCCCTCCACGGCAAAATGGCTTGCCGATCTCAAAGCCTGCAAGCATATCTTCGCCGAAGAGAACAGCAGCGTGGCGTCGTCCCTGTTCAAGCTGTGCGAACGCCGCCAGGGGATCGCCGGTGTAAAAGGCAACCAGCTCCAGTTGATGACCTCTTCCGATGATGTGATGCAGGCGCTGATCCGGGACATTCAACTTGCCCGACATAATATCGAGATTGTGTTTTACATCTGGCAGCCGGGCGGCATGGCGGACCAGGTAGCCGAATCGCTGATGGCGGCTGCACGTCGCGGTATCCACTGCCGCCTGATGCTGGACTCCGCCGGCAGCGTGGCCTTTTTCCGCAGTCCGTGGGCCGGCATGATGCGCAATGCCGGTATCGAGGTGGTCGAGGCGCTGAAGGTGAATCTTTTCCGCGTATTTCTGCGGCGCATGGATCTCCGCCAGCACCGAAAAATGGTTCTGATCGATAACTATATCGCCTACACCGGCAGCATGAATATGGTTGACCCCCGCTTCTTCAAACAGGATTCCGGCGTGGGGCAATGGATTGATTTGATGGCTCGCATGGAAGGCCCGGTGGCAACGTCTATGGGCATCGTCTACTCCTGCGACTGGGAAATTGAAACCGGCAAACGCATTCTTCCCCCGCCACCGGATGGCAATATCATGCCGTTTGAGGAAGCCAGCGGGCACACTATCCATACCATCGCCTCCGGTCCTGGCTTCCCGGAAGATCTGATCCATCAGGCACTGCTTACCGCCGCGTACTCAGCGCGTGAATATCTGATCATGACCACGCCCTATTTCGTTCCCAGCGACGACCTTCTGCATGCCATCTGTACGGCGGCACAGCGCGGAGTGGATGTGAGCATTATTATGCCGCGCAAGAACGATTCGCTGCTGGTCGGGTGGGCAAGCCGTGCGTTCTTCAGCGAGCTGCTGGCCGCGGGCGTGAAAATCTATCAGTTCGAGGGCGGGCTGCTGCACACCAAGAGCGTGCTGGTGGACGGAGAGCTCAGCCTGGTGGGCACCGTCAACCTGGATATGCGGAGCCTGTGGCTGAATTTTGAAATTACGCTGGTCATCGATGACGCCGGGTTTGGCGGCGATCTGGCGGCGGTTCAGGACGATTATATTTCTCGTTCACGCCTGCTGGACGCCAGGCTGTGGGCGAAACGTCCGCTGTGGCAGCGAATTGCCGAACGACTGTTTTACTTCTTTAGTCCGTTGCTGTAAAACGTGCCCAACGATGTTTAACAGGTAGTCATCATGGAAATGGATCTGAACAATCGCCTGACCGAAGACGAAACGCTCGAGCAGGCCTACGATATTTTTCTCGAACTGGCGGTCGATAATCTCGACCCGGCTGACGTGATTCTTTTCAACCTGCAATTTGAAGAGCGTGGCGGCGCCGAGCTGTTCGATCCGTCTGAAGACTGGGCCGAACACGTCGATTTTGACCTCAACCCGGATTTCTTTGCCGAAGTGGTGATTGGGCTGGCGGACGAAGACGGCGGCGAAATTAACGACATCTTTGCGCGCGTGCTGCTGTGCCGCGAAAAAGACCACAAGCTGTGCCATATTCTCTGGCGCGAATAATAAAAAAGGCTGCCATCGCAGCCTTTTTTAATTAATCCGGTAAGGCATTTCCACAGCGGTGACAAAACCGCGCGCCGGGTTCATGATTCCCCTGCTGACACCGCGTGCATTTACGCTGCCGTTTGCTGCCCTGAAACGCGCTGCTCATGTGGGTGGTAATTAGCCCCGTCGGGATCGCTATCACCGAATAGCCGATCAGGATCAGAACGGATGCCACGATTCTTCCGAGCGGCGTATGCGGCGTGATATCCCCGTAGCCCACGGTCGTTACCGTGACGATGGCCCAGTAAACGGAAGCATTAAGCGTGGTAAACCCGTACTTCGGCCCTTCGATTAAATACATCAGGGAGCCAAACACGATCATCACGATGGCAATAAACGAATAGAAGAGAATAAGCTGGTGGCGGGCGCTGACAATCGCGACCCAAAACACCCGCAGCGACGGCATAAAGCGCAGCAGCTTCAGTATGCGCAACACGCGAATTGCCCGCATTGCGCGCCAGGCAAACACATAGTTCAGGCTTATTTCCGGCCACAGCCACATGACGTACAGCGGCAGAATGGTGGCTAAATCAATAAACCCCCAAAGGCTAAAAACGTATTTTGCCGGATTTGGCCAGCTAATGACCCTGAGCACATATTCTGCGGTAAACACCAGCGTGACGATTAATTCCAGCCAGACAAATACGTGCCACTCCTCATACGTCATGTGGTACTGCGTGCCGGCGCCGGATTCGATAAAGATAATAATGACGCTAATCAGCGCAAATAAACCGCACAGTCCTTCGAAGCGGCGACCGGAAACCGTTTGAGGATCAAATAAGAAATGATACAGCCGCTGACGGGCCGACGTGAATAATCGCGACACATTAACCTCGAAAATAAGGGCTGACATCATGTCAGCCCTTGCGATTATAACGGGTCTACTTTCAGGCAGGAAACCGCATGTCGGAAACTGCCTTCCAGAACCGGACGCGTTTTTGCACATTCCGGCCCGGCGATGGGGCACCGCGTACGGAATACGCAACCTGAAGGCGGGTTAATTGGCGAAGGCAGTTCGCCTTCCAGAAGCTGAATGGTTTTATTCTTTTCCAGATCGGGATCCGGAACGGGAACCGCAGACATCAGCGCTTTGGTGTAAGGGTGCAGCGGATTGTGGTACACCTCATCATAGGTGCCCAGCTCCACGGCGTGCCCCAGATACATTACCAGCACACGGTCTGAAATGTGTTTTACCACCGCCAGATCGTGGGCGATGAAGATCAGCGATAGCCCCATTTCCCGTTGCAGTTTCTGGAGCAGGTTAACAACCTGAGCCTGAATAGAAACGTCCAGCGCCGAAACCGGCTCATCGCAGATAATCAGTTTCGGCTCAAGGATCAACGCTCGTGCGATGCCAATACGCTGACACTGACCGCCGGAAAACTCGTGCGGATAGCGGTTGATGAGGTTAGGCAACAGACCCACCTTGAGCATCATCGCTTTCACGCGGTCGCGCACTTCCTGACGCGGCATCTTCGGATGATAGGTACGCAGCGGCTCGGCAATGATTTCACCGATGGTCATGCGCGGGTTCAGGGACGCCAGCGGATCCTGGAAAATCATCTGGATATCGCTGCGCACGTCGCGCCACTCATCCGGCTTCATCCCCAGCAGATCTTTGCCCAGCCAGGCCACTTTGCCGTCGGTGGCTTTCACCAGGCCGATGATCGCACGCGCAAACGTCGATTTGCCGCAGCCGGATTCGCCCACCACGCCCAGGGTTTCCCCTTCGTACAGGCGCAGCGTAACGCCATCCACCGCTTTCAGGGTTTTGGCAGGCTGCCAGAACCACTGTTTGCCGTCTTTGATATCGAAATGGACCTTCAGGTCAGCGATTTCGAGCAGCACATTTCTTTTTTCGTCGATTGCGTTCATACCAGCTCCTCCTGCGGCTTAAAGCAGGCGCGCAGACGGCCTGGGGCAAACGCTTCCAGCGGCGGTGCGCTGTTACAAATTTCCATCGCGTGCGGACAACGCGGCTGGAACGGACAACCTTTCGGCAGACGCAGCAGGTTTGGCGGGTTGCCCGGGATGGTCAGCAGGGACTCCCCTTCCGCATCAAGGCGCGGTACGGCATTCAGCAGGCCAATAGAGTACGGATGGGCGGGCTGGTAGAAGACATCGCGTGCATTACCGTATTCCATCGTGCGGCCTGCATACATGACTAATACTTTGTCGCAGATCCCGGCAACGACGCCCAAATCGTGGGTGATCATGATTATCGCGGTGTTGAACTCACGCTTAAGCTCGTTCAGGAGCGTCATGATCTGCGCCTGTACGGTCACGTCCAGGGCGGTGGTCGGTTCATCGGCGATCAGCAGTTTTGGCCGACAAAGCAACGCCATCGCGATCATGACGCGCTGACGCATGCCGCCGGAGAATTCGTGCGGGTACATGCGCATGCGCTTGCGTGCTTCAGGCATTTTCACCGCATCCAGCATTTTGACAGACTCTTCAAACGCTTCGGCTTTGCCCAGGCCCTTGTGGAGCATCAGCACTTCCATCAGCTGCTCGCCCACACGCATATAGGGGTTCAGGGAGGTCATCGGATCCTGGAAAATCATTGAAATTTGCTCGGCGCGCAGCTTGTTCAGCTCATGCTCCGGCAAATTCAGGATCTCTTTCCCGTTGAATTTCGCCGAACCGCCGATCGCACCGTTTGACGCCAGCAGGCCCATCAGCGCAAATGCGGTCTGGGATTTACCGGACCCGGATTCGCCCACAATGCCCAGCGTTTCACCGGCACGCAGGTCGAAGTTGAGATCGTTAACGGCAGTCACATCGCCGTCGGGGGTTTTAAACGTCACACGGAGGTCTTTTACGTCCAGCAGTGCACTGGACCGCTGTTGCGCCTGTGGCGCGGTTGCCGTTTCAATAATGGTCATGACGGCGCTCCTTAACGGTCTTTCGGGTCGAGGGCATCACGCAGGCCATCGCCGATAAAGTTGAAACAGAACAGAGTGACCACCAGGAAGCCCGCCGGATACAGCAGTAACCACGGTGATACTTCCATGGAGTTTGCGCCATCGCTTAACAACGCGCCCCAGCTGCTCAGCGGCTCTTGTGTACCTAATCCCAGGAAGCTCAGGAAGGATTCAAACAGGATCATACTTGGCACCAGCAGGGAGGCGTACACCACGACCACGCCCAGCACGTTAGGAACGATATGACGCACCACGATATTGGCGGTAGAAACCCCACCAACCTGTGCCGCTTCGATAAACTCTTTACGTTTAAGGCTCAGCGTCTGGCCGCGCACAATACGCGCCATGTCCAGCCAGGAGACCATCCCGATGGCCACGAAGATCAGCAGGATATTTTGACCAAAGAAGGTCACCAGCAGAATAACGAAGAACATGAACGGGAAGGAGTTCAGGATTTCAAGCAGACGCATCATTACGGAATCCACTTTCCCGCCAAGGTAACCGGAAAGCGAACCGTAAAGCGTGCCGACGATTACCGCCACCAGCGCCGCCGCGATGCCGACCATCAGGGAAATGCGGCCACCGATCGCCACGCGCACCAGCAGGTCACGGCCAGATGAATCGGTACCAAAATAGTGCCCGGATTCCATATCCGGCGCGCTGGACATCATGCCCCAGTCCGTATCGAAATAGGTGAACTGCGACAGCATTGGCGCCAGGGTGACGAACAGCGCGATAAGCACCAGCACGACCAGGCTGGCAACGGCGGCGCGGTTATGCATAAAACGACGGCGGGCGTCCTGCCAAAGGCTACGACCTTCAACCTCCAGCTTTTCACTGAAGTTTTCCAGCGCCTCGCTGTTTTTCTTACTCAACATCATGGCGTGCTCCAGTTAGTAACGGATTTTCGGGTCGATAACGGCATACAGCACATCGACAACGGCATTAAACAGAATGGTCAGCGCGCCAACGAGGATCGTAAGGCTCAGCACCAGCGAGTAGTCACGGTTAAGCGCCCCGTTAACAAACAGCTGTCCGATGCCCGGCAGGCCATAAATGGTTTCAATAACCATTGAACCGGTGATAATGCCGACGAAAGCAGGCCCCATGTAGGAGAGCACCGGTAACAGTGCAGGCTTGAGCGCATGACGGAAAATAATCCGGCGCATCGGCAGCCCTTTCGCACGGGCGGTACGGATGAAGTTCGAGTGCAGAACTTCAATCATTGAACCGCGGGTAATACGCGCGATGCTGGCAATGTACGCCAGAGATAATGCCACCATCGGCAGTATCATGAACTTCAGCGCCCCGCCGTTCCAGCCGCCACCGGGCAGCCATTTCAGGGTGATAGCGAATATCATGACCAGCAACGGCGCGACAACGAAGCTGGGGATAACCACCCCGGTCATTGCGACCCCCATGACGGTATAATCCCATCGGGTATTTTGTTTTAGCGCGGCGATAACGCCCGCAGTGACCCCGAGAACAACGGCCAGGATAAATGCAGCAGCCCCTAATTTAGCCGATACCGGGAAGCTGGACGCCACCAGGTCGTTAACGGAATAGTCTTTATATTTGAATGACGGTCCAAAATCACCGTGTGCAAGTTGCTTCAGATAATTGAAGTACTGCGTGGTAATGGGATCGTTTAAATGGTATTTCGCTTCGATGTTGGCCATGACTTCTGGCGGCAGCGTACGTTCACCGGTGAATGGACTGCCCGGCGCAAGGCGCATCATGAAGAAGGAAATTGTAATTAGAATAAATAACGTTGGAATCGCTTCAAGACAGCGACGCAGGATAAATTTCAACATTGCCCGTACCTTCTGGCGTGTGCCTGATGAATGTTACAAAGTAGACACAGTGGGGCAAGCTCGCTCGCCCCACGTATTGCCATTAATGCTTGATAATATAAAGATTCTTAACGGAAATATTATCCAACGGGTCTTTACCGGTATAACCCCCTACCCACGGTTTCACCAGGCGGGCGTTGACGTAGTAGTAAACCGGCACGATCGCAGAGTCTTTATCGAGCTGTTGTTCTGATTTCGCGTACAGATCGGCGCGCTGGGCGTCATCTGCCACTTTCAGGGTCTCGCCAATCAGCTTATCAAACGCCGGGCTCTTATAGTGTGCCGTGTTGTTTGAGCTGTCGCTAAGCATGGTGTTCAGGAAGGAGGTCGGTTCGTTATAGTCCGCACACCAGCCGGCGCGCGCCACGTCAAACGTTCCCTGGTGGCGCGTATCGAGGAAGGTTTTCCATTCCTGGTTTTCCAGCTTCACGTTCACGCCCAGGTTTTTCTTCCAGATTGACGCCACGGCGATAGCCAGTTTTTTATGCAGATCCGAGGTGTTGTACAGCAGGTTAAACGTCAGCGGCTTATCAGCGGTGTATCCGGCTTCAGCCAGCAGTTTTTTCGCTTCTTCGTTACGTTTTTCTTGGGACCATTTGAACCACTCAGGCTCAACCAGTTTCATACCGTCGGTATAAGGCGGGGTGTAGCTGTAAGCTGGCAGGTCGCCCTGATTCTTCACTTTATTAACGATAATATCGCGATCCAGAGCCAGCTTCAGCGCGGTACGCACGCGCACGTCGGTGAACGGTGCTTTCTGGTTGTTAATTTCGTAGTAGTAGGTGCACAGATAAGGATCGACGTGCACTTCTTTCGGGATCTCTTTTTTCAACTTCTGGAACAGTTCAATCGGCATGTTGTTATAGGTCATGTCGATTTCACCGCTGCGGTAGCGGTTGACGTCCGTCACTTCTGAAGAAATTGGCAGGTAGGTGACCTGATTGATTACGGTCTTCGCGTTATCCCAATACTGCGGGTTGCGCTCCAGTACCATACGTTCGTTAACGACCCAGCTTTTCAGCTTGTACGCACCGTTGGTCACGATATTCGCAGGCTGCGTCCATTTTTCACCAAATTTTTCTACAGCGGATTTTGGTACCGGGGAAACAGACGGGTGAACCAGCAGCTTATAGAAGTACGGAACAGGCTCGCTCAACGTCACTTCGAAGGTGTTGGCATCAATGGCTTTTACGCCCAGATCGGTAACAGGCTTTTTGCCCGTGATGATGTCATCAATATTGGCAATATGACCATACTGAAGGTAACTCGCATACGGGGAGGCGGTATTCGGATCCGCCAGACGCTGCCAGCTGTAAACGAAATCTTCGGCGGTAACCGGCGTACCGTCGGACCATTTGGCATCTTTACGCAGATGGAAGGTCCAGACTTTAAAATCTTTATTGTCCCATTTTTCCGCCACGCCCGGTGCCGGGTGGCCGTCTACGTCCGTCACCAACAGACCTTCAAACAGATCGCGGTTAACGTTAGACTCTGGAACACCTTCAATTTTGTGCGGATCGAGAGACTGCACTTCCGCACCGTTATTACGCACCAGCGTTTGCTTCTCAGCCAGCTGAACACCGGCAGGAACGTCCGCAGCCATTGCAGCGTTGCCCGCGATTAGCGCAGTTAAAATCCCCGCCGCTACCAGACTTTTTTTTGTGATGATGGACATTGTGTTGATACTCCACTCATTATAATGACTGGCCTTCGCCAGTTGTGTAATCCCCTGTCGGGGCCTGTACAGCGCAGGAGTTTTTTTTGCTACTGTCAGGTTCTTTTTTTACTTCTTGCTATCACCGACTTCATTATTACTGACCGCTCGTACGGCGATCTTGCGTCGATTCTTTACACCTCTCCCCTGTCAGAGAGATGCATTGGATATCTTTCGTGAGGTCTATATGAAAATAGTTCTCATCAACTTGATTAATGCTGCAAAATATAAGGCCGGAAAGTACCAAATGGTGCCAACTCTCGCCAATACATTTTGCAAATTTGTTAAGCATTTCTCTTTTACGGTGGATGGCTCATCTAAGCCATAAATCTTCAACCCCACCAATACAAAGTAAAAACCTTTGAAATCAAAGCATTACAAGATTGCATCGCTGAGAGCGTAATGCCATGACCAATCCGAACGATTTTTCACGAAAATTTAACAATTGATTATTATTTAGCACATTCGTCTGGGTCAGCCTCGAAATTACTAATATCATTTCGGTTATCTGTCAGCAAGCCCCAGAGTATCATGTGAGTAAAATAACAGAGGGTTCGAAGGATTTATGCGCAGAGGGGGAAGCTGAAAATAAACAACCTCTTGAAAAACAACAAGAGAGCGTTATTAGTAGAACTTATTATGGCTGGACCGTAATTCAACTTTATTTATATGATTTGCTGATAATCACGTAAAAAAAAAACGGAGCCGTCGGCTCCGCTCTTTCAAATGAAAGTCAATGTAATAATCCAGGGAATATGCTTTTTATACCGGTAACGATAAATTCGATGCCCAATGCCATTAACAGCAGGCCCATGATACGGGTGATCACGTTGATGCCCGTTTGTCCCAGCAAGCGTACCAGCCATGGCGCCATGCGAAAAACGCCCCAACAGCACAGCGCGAAAAGCGCAATGGCGACAGAAAAGCCGATCAGATGCATCAGGCTGTGATAGCGCGTTCCCCAGACGATGGTTGAGCTGATTGCCCCCGGGCCTGCCATCAGCGGCAATGCCAGCGGCACAACGCCGATGCTTTCGCGGATTGCGGTCTCTGATTTCTCCTGCTTGTTCTGTTTATCCTCCCCCAGCTTACCGCTGATCATCGACATGGCAATCGTCACCACCAGGATCCCACCCGCTATTCGGAACGAATCAATCGAGATGCCGAAGACCTGAAGGATGGCGTCCCCCAGATAAAGAGAGGTCAGCAAGATGATAGCCACCGACAGGTTTGCCGTCAGGTTGGTTTTGTTTCTTGCGGCGGCCGTTTGATAGCTGGTCATACTAATGAAGACAGGGATGATCCCTACCGGGTTGACCAGCGCAAACAAACCGATAAAAAACTTAAAATATGTAGGGAAATCAAAGAGCGTTTGAATCACATTAAGCTCCGCAATTGAGCATGGCCAGGGAGAAATAGCGTGTCATGATAAATCCGCGCTGAAGATACGCTTTTTAGCCGCACACTTCACCAGAAATCTGTTCTAAAACGTTATCAATTCATGATGTTAAACGTTTGTATAATCAATGATAGCGCCACTTCCAATAGTTACTTAATTATTTAACACTGGAAAAATTAGCACGAAATAACCCTGCTGAAAGGTATCAGCTTAGGACAAAATTGATCCTGATCATAATTTTCGTACTCAGAAGTGAGTAATCTTGGTTACGCCGCCAGGGAGATCACCTATCAAAAAGGTATGATGCTAAGGTAAGGCTCTTTTAGTAAATTAGTGAGCATAAGCAGTGCGTAATCCTTTGTTTTACTGTGTGTTACGCAAGTGGGATCGGCACTGACTATACTGTCAGACGTATCGAGCGCTGGTTTACTAAAAGAGTTTAAACATTATCAGGAGAGCATTATGGCTGTTACCAATATCGCTGAACTGAACGCCCTCGTCGAGCGCGTTAAAAAAGCCCAGCGTGAATATGCCAATTTCACCCAAGAACAGGTTGATAAAATCTTCCGCGCGGCCGCTCTGGCTGCTGCTGATGCTCGAATCCCTCTCGCTAAAATGGCCGTTGCCGAATCCGGCATGGGTATCGTTGAAGATAAAGTGATTAAAAACCACTTTGCTTCAGAGTATATCTACAACGCCTATAAAGATGAGAAAACCTGCGGCGTGCTGTCAGAAGACGATACTTTCGGCACCATCACCATAGCAGAACCGATCGGCATCATTTGCGGTATCGTTCCAACCACTAACCCAACCTCTACCGCCATCTTCAAATCTCTTATCAGCCTGAAGACACGTAACGCAATCATTTTCTCCCCGCATCCACGTGCGAAAGACGCCACTAACAAAGCAGCCGATATCGTGCTCCAGGCGGCTATTGCGGCGGGCGCACCAAAAGATCTGATCGGCTGGATCGACCAACCTTCTGTCGAGCTGTCCAACGCCCTGATGCATCACCCGGACATTAACCTGATCCTGGCGACCGGTGGTCCTGGCATGGTTAAAGCCGCTTACAGCTCCGGTAAACCGGCTATTGGCGTAGGCGCAGGTAACACCCCGGTTGTTATTGACGAAACCGCTGACATCAAACGCGCCGTCGCGTCTGTGCTGATGTCTAAAACCTTCGATAACGGCGTTATCTGTGCATCTGAACAGTCCGTTGTCGTTGTTGATTCTGTATACGACGCCGTTCGTGAACGTTTCGCCAGCCACGGCGGCTACCTGTTGCAGGGTAAAGAGCTGAAAGCCGTTCAGGACGTGATTCTGAAAAATGGCGCGCTGAACGCCGCTATCGTGGGTCAGCCAGCCTATAAAATTGCCGAACTCGCCGGCTTTAGCGTTCCTGCTTCCACCAAGATCCTGATTGGTGAAGTTAACGTCGTTGATGAAAGCGAGCCGTTTGCTCACGAAAAACTGTCTCCGACGCTGGCCATGTACCGTGCGAAAGATTTCGATGACGCGGTAGAAAAAGCAGAGAAACTGGTTGCCATGGGCGGTATCGGTCACACCTCTTGCCTGTACACCGACCAGGATAACCAGCCTGAGCGTGTTGCACACTTCGGTCAGAAGATGAAAACGGCACGTATCCTGATTAACACCCCTGCTTCTCAGGGTGGTATCGGTGACCTGTACAACTTCAAACTCGCACCTTCCCTGACTCTGGGTTGTGGTTCCTGGGGTGGTAACTCCATCTCTGAAAACGTTGGTCCAAAACACCTGATCAACAAGAAAACCGTTGCTAAGCGAGCTGAAAACATGTTGTGGCACAAACTTCCGAAATCTATCTACTTCCGTCGTGGCTCTCTGCCAATCGCGCTGGATGAAGTGATTACTGATGGCCACAAGCGTGCGCTCATCGTGACTGACCGTTTCCTGTTCAACAATGGCTATGCAGACCAGATCACCTCTGTTCTGAAAGCGTCTGGCGTCGAAACTGAAGTCTTCTTTGAAGTTGAAGCTGACCCAACCCTGAGCGTTGTCCGTAAAGGTGCTGAACTGGCGAACTCCTTCAAACCCGATGTGATCATCGCACTGGGTGGCGGTTCCCCAATGGACGCCGCGAAAATCATGTGGGTCATGTACGAGCATCCGGAAACTCACTTCGAAGAACTGGCGCTGCGCTTTATGGATATCCGTAAACGTATCTACAAGTTCCCGAAAATGGGCGTGAAAGCGAAAATGATCGCCGTCACCACCACTTCCGGTACCGGTTCAGAAGTCACGCCATTTGCGGTTGTGACGGATGACGCAACGGGTCAGAAATACCCACTGGCCGACTACGCGCTGACGCCAGATATGGCTATCGTTGACGCCAACCTGGTGATGGATATGCCGAAATCACTTTGTGCGTTCGGTGGTCTGGATGCGGTGACTCACGCTCTGGAAGCTTACGTTTCCGTACTGGCTTCCGAGTTCTCTGACGGTCAGGCCTTGCAGGCGCTGAAACTGCTGAAAGAAAACCTGCCAGCCTCTTACAACGAAGGTTCAAAAAACCCTGTTGCGCGTGAACGTGTACACAGTGCTGCAACCATCGCGGGCATCGCGTTTGCTAACGCCTTCCTGGGCGTGTGTCACTCCATGGCGCACAAGCTGGGTTCACAGTTCCACATTCCTCACGGTCTGGCTAACGCCCTGTTGATCAGCAACGTTATCCGCTATAACGCCAACGACAACCCAACCAAGCAGACTGCATTCAGCCAGTACGACCGTCCACAGGCTCGTCGTCGCTACGCTGAAATCGCAGACCACCTGGGTCTGAGCGCACCGGGCGACCGTACTGCCGCGAAGATCGAGAAACTGCTGGCATGGCTGGAAAGCCTGAAGGCTGAACTGGGTATTCCTAAATCTATCCGCGAAGCGGGCGTTCAGGAAGCTGACTTCCTCGCTCACGTAGATAAGCTGTCTGAAGATGCATTCGATGACCAGTGTACCGGTGCTAACCCACGCTACCCACTGATTTCCGAACTGAAACAGATCCTGCTGGATACTTATTACGGTCGTAACTTCACTGAAAGCGATGTCGCTGCTGTGAAAGCTGACATCCCCGCAGTGGTAAAGGCTGACAAGAAAGCGAAGAAAAACGCTTAATTGACAGTGTGACAAAAAACCCGCCGATGGCGGGTTTTTTTATATCTGAAAAAGAGTAAAAAATTCCTGTTACTTTCGACTGTCGCCCTGTAACGCCGTCAGCGAGCCTACAACCAGCGCCTCTTTATAATGCTTGCGGCAGACTGAGACATAGCGTTCATTGCCCCCTATTACCACCTGCTCGCCATCAGCATAAGGTTTACCGGACTGATCAAGGCGAAGAACCATACTCGCCTTACGGCCACAAAAGCAGATCGTTTTTAGCTCCACCAGTTTATCCGACCAGGCAAGTAAATATTGGCTGCCGGCAAATAGCTCACCGCGAAAATCGGTGCGTAAACCATAGCAAAGAACGGGAATATCCAGCTCATCCACGACCTCAGAAAGCGCATGGACCTGCTCACGGGTCAGGAACTGGCTTTCGTCTACCAGGACGCAATGGACAGGCTTTGAGGCGTGCTCAGCACGAATGTCCTCCAGCAGGTCCGTTTCAGGGTTAAACAGCCTTGCAGGCGACGAAAGGCCTATTCTTGAGCTTACCTTCCCCGCCCCGAAGCGATCGTCGATTTCGGCGGTATAAACAACGGTACGCATCCCCCGCTCCTGATAATTGTATGAGGATTGCAGTAACGCCGTCGATTTCCCTGCATTCATTGCCGAATAGTAGAAATAAAGTTGTGCCATTGGCCAAAGAACCCTAATCAATGTGTAATATTCCCGATGAATCATTGTACCATATTTTGTACCGTCATCAGCCGTGGGCTGCGCGCGCAAGGCTCTTCCGCGTCAATAAACCCTTTGTGGATAGCGCAAAATAATGCGTTAAAACAGGTAGTAAAGGCATTAAGCACGGACAATAAGGCGAGCCCGGTACCAGAGATAACACTTCTTTTTATAGTGGCTTCTCCGTTCATTAAAATTCACTATTTATTAACTATTCTGGCCTTCGCTACGCTTAGCGGGGGTAATACAAAAGGCTGATATTTATCAACCGCAACTATAATTCCTGAGGTAAAAGTCACAAAACAAACATGCAAATGACAAGCTTTTGCCGTTTGAAACGATATCTCACAGACCGAGCAAACAATGAAATTTAAGTTAGCGTAATTAATAATAGCGTCGTTTATTTTGTATTTTTTGAATTCCTTACATTCCCACCTATTGCACAAGTGAAATTAACGCTCTATTATTAGGACAACAAACCCACCCCCATTATAAGTTTGAGATTACTACAATGAGCGAAGCACTTAAAATTCTGAACAACATCCGTACTCTTCGTGCGCAGGCAAGAGAATGTACCCTTGAGACGCTTGAAGAAATGCTCGAAAAATTAGAAGTTGTCGTTAACGAACGTCGTGAAGAAGAAAGCGCAGCTGCGGCTGAAATCGAAGAACGTACACGTAAACTGCAACAGTACCGCGAAATGCTGATTGCCGATGGTATCGATCCAAACGAATTGCTGAACAGCATGGCTGCGGCTAAAACCGGCACCAAAGCAAAACGTGCAGCACGTCCAGCTAAATATAGCTACATCGATGAGAACGGCGAAGAGAAAACCTGGACTGGCCAGGGTCGTACTCCTGCTGTAATCAAGAAAGCGATGGACGAACAAGGTAAACAACTGGATGACTTCCTGATCAAGGATTAATCTGGAAAGATTCTGATAAATCCCGCCTGGTGCGGGATTTTTTATGCCCGTAATATTCGCCCGAACATCTCCTTACATTCTGTCATATTGCGAGATTCACTATTTAACGTCCTTGACAATCCGCCGACAATTACCAGGCGACAGGCATAAAAAAACCGGTGGGCATCGCCACACCGGTCTTGTTCAGCAGCCTGTGGGTTAATTACTTAATACCCATGCTGCCTTTGAGCCAGGCTTTAAATTCTTCACCCAGGCTGTTATGGCGAATACCATATTCTACGAAGGCCTGCATATAACCGAGTTTATTCCCGCAGTCATGGCTCTTACCTTTCATATGGTAGGCTTCTACGGTCTCTTTCTCGATCAGCATATCGATAGCATCCGTCAGCTGGATCTCATCGCCCGCACCTGGAGGCGTTTTCGCCAGCAGCGCCCAGATTTCAGCGCTCAGTACGTAACGACCCACGACAGCGAGGTTAGACGGCGCGACGTCAGCTTTAGGTTTTTCAACAACGCCAACCATCGGTACGCTTTCGCCAGGCTTCAGAGCAACGCCTTTGCAGTCAACCACACCGTAAGCGGTCACGTCGTCAACTGGCTCAACCATAATCTGGCTGCTGCCGGTTTCATCAAAGCGTTTAATCATCTCTGCCAGGTTTTCCTGGGAAAGATCGGACTCGTACTCATCAAGAATTACGTCCGGCAGAATAACCGCGACCGGCTCATCACCCACTACCGGGTGTGCACACAGTACTGCGTGTCCCAGACCTTTCGCCAGGCCCTGACGAACCTGCATAATGGTAACGTGCGGAGGGCAAATAGACTGCACTTCCTCCAGCAGCTGGCGCTTAACGCGTTTTTCCAGCATCGCTTCAAGTTCGAAACTGGTATCAAAATGGTTTTCGATAGAGTTTTTAGATGAATGCGTAACCAGCACAATTTCGGTGATGCCTGCTGCAATACATTCATTCACGACATACTGGATTAATGGCTTATCAACCAGAGGCAGCATCTCTTTTGGGATTGCCTTCGTTGCTGGCAACATCCTGGTACCCAATCCCGCCACCGGGATAACGGCCTTTCTGACTTTCGAATTTAGGGCAGCCATTGAAATTCTCCTGAACTGTTCAAGTTTTGAACTTTTATGCATTGAATAACGCGTTGAGTATACAGTCTCAGCCACTAATACGGGTCTGAAAAGAACGCGTTGCCGATCAATTAAGACAAATACGCATGAAACTTGCCGCGATAGTAGCACCGCCAGCAAAAACACAGGTAAAGCAATCTGAAAAATAAAATCTGACTGCTTACTCTGTGGACAACATTAAGCGTAACCGCCCTCCTGCCCCCCAAATTTGGCACTGCCATGAGGTGCAGCGGTGGCTAATTTGATTAAGGTAAGTATTACCCAGCGTGCCTAACGGCACGCCGTTACTCACCTGAATATGGTGTTCTCCAGTATTCAGTGTGGCATTTAAACCCGCGGACACCAGAATAAGGTTATTCAATCCGCTGTGATAATAGCCAACCAGAAGCGGGAACTGCCCCGGTAAATTGGCCTGGCGAAAAAGTTGGTTCACCTGTTTTAGCAAACTGCCTAACTCAGGAAGCCGTTGTCCCTGATGGGATAATTGTTCCTGTAGCAATCCATTAAAGAGCGCTCGCAGTAATAAGGCCGCCAAAACGCCGTTATCTCCCGCTCGGGTAACATCCAGGCAATAAAAGGCGAGGTCGGCATCCGATAACGGCGCAATATCCAGCACCAGTCCAGGCTGGTCAGCCGCTACCAGCTGGCGATAATTTACTCTGCAATGAGAAATATTTTGCTGCACCGGCGGCTGGAGTTCCTGAAGCAGCTTTGCCGCCGCGAGCGGATTACTGACTAAGGCATCCCAGTCCTGAAAAAGACGCTCCTCTTCTTCAACGCGGGAATTAAACATATTGGGATACAGGCAGGCCAATACCGTTTCACGCAGTCGGTTTAAATCTTTGACCGGTTTGAGCAGGATATCCTGCACCCCCAAACGCAATGCCCTGGCAATGTCGGCCATATTTTCGGTGGCCGAAATCACGAGTATCGGTGTCTGGTAACCTTCATTACGCAGCTTTTCCACCAGCATTAAGCCGTTCATCCGCGGCATCTCGAGATCGCAGATCATCAGGTCAGGCGCAATGCTGGCCATCTTTTCCAGCGCCTCGACGCCATCTTCGGCAAGGGACGTGGTTGCACCCAGCGAGGATAACCACGAATCCAGTAGCGATCGGAAAACGGGCTCGTCTTCAACTATCAAAATGTGTTTTCCGGCCAATGGCTGTGTCATGGTTCCTCCCCTGGCTGACAGTTACTCAATAGTGGCATGCTATTAGTACTATCGCCTGTCAGATTTTGCTGAAGTAATCAAAAAAGTGCTTAACGTGCTGTACGCACAAAAGGCAACAGTTCATCTATTTTCTTTTCGACGGCTAACGAGCCCGCTGCTATGGCGGCCTCAGCCCGGTGGAAATCAAGTGTAGAGATTTGCGGACAATAGGGTTGAATAAGAATATCCGGAGGATCGCCCGCCATACGGTTTCGCTTCAGGCGATTCTCGAGAATTTGTATCGAAGTCGTCATGATTTCAACGGCGTTCGGTGCGGTCACCGCACGACGCGCAGTCAGGCGCCCTATTCTGCCGCGTAAACGCGCATGCCAGGCAAGTTTCTCTTCTTCGGCATCATTGCTGTGAAGATTAACAGACATCAAATCCTGCTGCATAAGGTGAGCGTCGTGTTGTAAATCCACGGCGATGACGATATCCGCGCCCAAGGCCCGCGTCAGTGAGATAGGGACAGGATTCACTACGCCACCGTCAACGAGCCAGTAGCCGTTATGAGGCACAGGCGCCATTAACCCAGGTATACTACAGGAGGCACGTACGGCGAGATGGATATCCCCTTCGGTGAGCCATAACTCCCTGCCCGTACTGAGGTTGGTTGCAACGGCACCAAAAGGCATTTGGCAGTGACTGAAGTCAGCGAGAGGCATTATCTTACGAAACTGATTGAACACGCGTTCGCCGCGCAGCAGGCCACCACGTTGCCAGGAGAGATCCATCAGGCGCAGCACATCCCAGTAACTGAAGGAGCGCACCCAGCTTTCAAGCTCCGGAAGCTTACCGCAGGCGTACGCGGATCCGACCAGCGACCCTATCGAACACCCTGCAACAATATCAACGTCAATTCCCATCTGCTTTAAAGCATTAATAACGCCAATATGTGACCAGCCCCGGGCGGCACCTGAGCCCAACGCCAGTCCAATTTTTACCTTTCTCATTAGCCCTGTTTTACTTCCCCTGGATTCCCGACATAGCGTCAACGTAACTGCTCAGTTAACATATTGCTACCTTAAGCGTTTAACGCCTTATTTTTTGTTCCAGGAAAAGAATTGTGTCTCAACTCTGCCCCTGTGGTAGCGCTCTGGAGTATAGCCTATGTTGCCAGCGATATCTTTCTGGCGAGCAGGTTGCACCAGACCCGTCACACCTTATGCGCTCACGGTATACTGCTTTTGTGATCAAAAACGCAGACTACCTGATTAAAACCTGGCATCCGTCCTGCCATGCGGCCGATTTTCGTCAAGAGATTGAAGCCGGATTTGCCAACACCGTCTGGCTGGGCCTCACCGTCTTTGATGCCGCTCCCGGCCGCGATGCCAACGAAGGCTTTGTCAGTTTTGTCGCCCGCTTTAGTGAACAAAACAGACATGGCGCCATCATTGAACGCTCCCGGTTCTTAAAGGACAGCGGGCAATGGTATTATATTGACGGCACACGTCCGCAGTTCGGTCGTAACGATCCCTGCCCCTGTGGTTCAGGAAAAAAATTTAAAAAGTGTTGCGGCAGTAATGCCTGACAACTCAGACTTCGCAAATACATAAACAGGATTTCCCGGCGATGCAATCACTACAACGTAAAGTTCTGCGCACCATCTGTCCCGATCAAAAAGGGCTGATCGCACGAATCACCAACATTTGCTACAAACATGAACTGAATATCGTGCAGAACAACGAGTTCGTTGACCACCGTACCGGTCGCTTCTTTATGCGTACCGAGCTGGAAGGCATTTTCAACGACACCACCCTGCTTGCCGATCTGGACAGCGCCCTGCCGGAAGGCTCGGTGCGCGAACTGAACCCGGCGGGTCGTCGCCGCATCGTGATTCTGGTCACCAAAGAGGCGCACTGCCTGGGCGATCTGCTGATGAAAGCCAACTACGGTGGCCTGGACGTCGAAATTGCTGCCGTCATCGGCAACCATGAAACGCTGCGTACTCTGGTTGAGCGCTTCGACATTCCGTTCGAGCTGGTCAGCCATGAAGGCCATACCCGTGAAGAACACGACAACCTCATGGCGCAGGCCATCGAGGCGCATAACCCGGACTACGTTGTGCTGGCAAAATACATGCGCGTCCTGACGCCGTCCTTCGTGGCACGCTTCCCGAACAAAATCATCAACATTCACCATTCGTTCCTGCCAGCCTTCATTGGCGCGCGGCCATATCACCAGGCTTACGAGCGTGGGGTGAAGATCATTGGTGCGACCGCCCACTACGTGAATGATAATCTGGACGAAGGTCCAATCATCATGCAGGACGTGATTCACGTGGATCACACCTACACGGCAGAAGATATGATGCGAGCGGGCCGTGACGTTGAGAAGAACGTGTTGAGCCGTGCGCTGTATCAGGTTCTTGCCCAGCGCGTCTTCGTGTACGGCAACAGAACGATTATTCTTTAATCCTTTGTAAAATGAATTGATTAGCTTTACGCCTTTACGGATAAAAAGCAGGCAAACAGCGTCATTTACCTAAAGGAATGCTTTACAGGGGCGTCTCATTTGATATGATGCGCCCCGCTTCCAACAGGAAGCAGGCCAGTAAAAAGCATTACCCCGTGGTGGGGTTCCCGAGCGGCCAAAGGGAGCAGACTGTAAATCTGCCGTCATCGACTTCGAAGGTTCGAATCCTTCCCCCACCACCATCACTTTCCAGATCCTTCAGCACTCTCCAAAAGCACAATGCGCCATGTTTTCCGATGCCGGGAGTAATCCGTCCCTGCCTGTTTTCCCCGGTAGCGCTTCGCTTACCGGGGCTACAACTATATTCGTAGGCCGGGTAAGGCGCAGCCGCCACCCGGCATCCGACCGCGACATCCGCGCTAAACCCAGGCACCAGGCCAAAAAAAACCCCGCAAAAGCGGGGTTCTTTCAAAACAACGAATCAGCGACGCGCACGCACTACCTGATATTTGCGCGTCAGGTACTCTACCGGCGCACTCCAGATATGCACCAGACGGGAGAACGGGAACAGCACAAACAGGGTCATACCCAGCACCAGGTGAACGCGGAAGATAAACGCCACGCCGTCCAGATGCTCAGATGCACCGCCGTGGAAGGTCACGACGGACTGCGCCCAACCCACCAGCTTCATCATTTCACTGCCATCCATATGCTGCGCAGAGAATGGAATAGTCAGCAGACCCAGCGCGCATTGCACCATCAGCAGGGAGAGGATCAGGATGTCCGCGCCTGTGGTGGTAGCCCGCACGCGTGGGCTGAACAGACGACGTTTCAGCAGCAGCAGACCACCCACCAGGGTCATCACGCCGCAGGCCCCCCCGGCGATCATCGCCATCTTCTGCTTCACTTCAATCGGCAGCCACGCTTCGTACATCCAGTGCGGCGTCAGCATCCCCAGGAAGTGACCGGCGAAAATCCCCAAAATCCCGATGTGGAACAGGTTTGACGCCAGGTTCATCCCCTTACGATCCAGCATCTGGCTGGAGGCAGCACGCCAGGTGTACTGGCCATAGTCATAACGCAGCCAGCTTCCCACCAGGAACACGGTGCCCGCGATATACGGGTAAATGTCAAAGAAGAACATATTCAGGAAGTGCATTAGTGCTGTCCTCCGTTAGAGATATTCAAATATTGCGGAGCCACCGCTCCGGCAAAACGACGCTGATGCGCAGAGATTTCAGACTCGCCACAGTTCTGGTCAGCAAAGAATTTCACCTGCTCTTCTTCCCAGACGGCGTCCAGCGCTTGTGGGGTATCGTCGCGAGCTTCATCCGCGATTTTTTCCGCCACTTTTTCACTGTCGACCGAGGCGTTCGCCAGCTTTACCAGCAGATCGAACAGTACGGCATAGCGGCTCTCACGCTGCTGTAGACGCGCGCCGAGCAGCGCCAGGATGGGAGCGATGTCCTGCAACCCCCCCAGGGCCTCTTCTTTCGGCAGCTGCGCCAGATACTCCAGGTACAGCGGCAGGTGATCCGGCAGCTCGCGGCTGTCGAGTTGCAGGCCGTGCTGTTCGTACTGGGCCATCAGATCCACCATCGCCTGACCACGGTCGCGGGATTCACCATGAACGTGTTCAAACAGCAGCAGAGACGTCGCACGACCACGGTCAAACAGCTGGCTGTAGTCCGCCTGCGCGTCGAGAAGATCGCGCGCCAGCAGGTCGCGGAGGAAAACGCCCAGCTTCTGGGCATCCTCTTTATCCAGGTTTTCAGATGACGCGAGTGCATCAAAGAGTTCCTGTTGATGCTGCGCAAGCGCAGCATCAGGGTACTCGAGCAGACGCGAAACAATGACGAGTTCAATCATTGGTGCGGCTCCGTTTTGCTGGTCACATCCATCGCGTCAATGCGGCGGCTGTTGAACAGGTTGAATTTACTGTCTGACCCGTGGCAACCGTCGCCAAAGGTAAAGCCACACCCGCTTTTCTCCGGGAAGGCCTCGCGAGCCAGCTCGCGGTGGCTGCTTGGCACCACGAAACGATCTTCGTAGTTAGCGATTGCCAGATAGCGGTACATCTCCTGCGCCTGCGCTTCGGTCAGGCCGACCTCTTCCAGCGCGCGGGTATCGTTAACGCCGTCAACGGTTTCCGCACGTTTGAAGTGACGCATTGCCAGCATACGTTTCAGCGCCAGCAGCACCGGCTGGGTATCTCCGGCGGTCAGCAGGTTGGCCAGGTACTGAACCGGGATACGCAGGCTTTCCACGTCCGGCAGAATACCGTTGCTGCCCAGCTCACCCGCGTCCGCCGCAGACTGAATTGGCGACAGAGGCGGCACGTACCAGACCATCGGCAGCGTGCGGTATTCCGGGTGCAGCGGCAGGGCCAGCTTCCAGTCCATCGCCATTTTGTACACCGGAGACTGCTGCGCGGCGTCGATCACGCTCTGCGGTACGCCGTCTTTCAGCGCCTGCTCAATCACCTTCGGATCGTTCGGATCGAGGAAGACGTCCAGCTGACGCTGATAGAGGTCTTTTTCGTTCTCGGTGCTTGCGGCATTTTCAATCGCGTCCGCGTCGTACAGCAGCACGCCGAGGTAACGAATACGACCTACGCAGCTCTCGGAGCAGACGGTCGGCATACCGGCTTCGATACGCGGATAGCAGAAGATGCACTTCTCTGACTTACCGCTCTTCCAGTTGAAGTAGATTTTTTTGTACGGGCAGCCGGTGATGCACATGCGCCAGCCGCGGCACTTGTCCTGGTCGATCAGCACGATGCCGTCTTCTTCACGCTTGTAGATGGCGCCGCTCGGGCAGGTCGCGACGCACGCCGGGTTCAGGCAGTGTTCGCACAGGCGCGGCAGATACATCATGAAGGTGTTTTCGAACTGGCCGTACATCGCCTTCTGCATGTTCTCGAAGTTCTGGTCCTTCGCGCGTTTTTCGAACTCGCCGCCCAGAATTTCTTCCCAGTTTGGACCGCTGGTAATTTTGTCCATGCGCTTACCGGTGATCAGCGAGCGAGGACGGGCGATCGGCTGGTGTTTGCTTTCCGGCGCGTTGTGCAGGTTCTGATAGTCGTAATCAAACGGCTCGTAGTAATCGTCGATGCCCGGCAGATGCGGGTTAGCAAAGATTTTACCGAGCAGCATCGCACGGTTACCCATGCGCGGTTGCAGTTTGCCGTTGATTTTACGGATCCAGCCGCCCTTCCACTTCTCCTGGTTTTCCCAGTCGGTCGGGAAGCCGGTGCCCGGCTTGCTTTCCACGTTGTTAAACCAGGCGTACTCCATACCTTCACGGCTGGTCCAGACGTTTTTACAGGTGACCGAGCAGGTATGACAGCCGATGCATTTATCCAGATTCAGCACCATGCCGACTTGTGAACGAATTTTCATTTTACGCTCTCCTGTACCTGGTCATTACCTTCGCCGTCTAACCAGTTAATATTCTTCATCTTACGTACCACCACGAACTCATCGCGGTTCGATCCTACGGTGCCGTAGTAGTTAAAGCCGTAGGCCAGCTGCGCATAGCCACCGATCATATGGGTCGGCTTCGGCGTAATACGGGTCACGGAGTTGTGAATACCGCCGCGCTGCTCGGTGATCTCTGAACCCGGCAGGTTAACGATACGTTCCTGCGCGTGATACATCATGGTCATCCCGGCCGGCACGCGCTGGCTTACCACGGCTCGTGCCGTCAGGGCACCGTTACTGTTGAACACTTCGATCCAGTCGTTATCTTCGATACCCAGATCTTTGGCGTCCGCTTCGCTCATCCAGACAATCGGACCGCCGCGCGACAGCGTCAGCATCAGCAGGTTGTCGCTGTAGGTGGAGTGGATACCCCACTTCTGGTGCGGCGTCAGGAAGTTCAGCGCCTTCTCAGGGTTACCGTTCGATTTCGCGCCCATTACCGCTTTCACAGAGCGGGTGTCGATTGGCGGACGGTACACCAGCAGGCTTTCACCGAAGTCGCGCATCCACTGGTGGTCCTGATACAGAGACTGACGACCAGAAAGCGTGCGCCAGGGGATCAGCTCGTGAACGTTGGTATAGCCAGCGTTATAGGACACATGCTCATCTTCCAGACCAGACCAGGTCGGGCTGGAGATAATTTTTCGCGGCTGGGCCTGAATATCGCGGAAGCGAATTTTCTCTTCCTCTTTATTCTTCGCCAGATGCGTGTGGTCACGACCGGTAAATTCACTCAGGGCCGCCCACGCTTTCACCGCCACGTGGCCGTTGGTTTCCGGTGCCAGGGTCAGGATCATCTCCGCCGCATCAATTGCCGTGTTCAGCATTGGCTGGCCTTTGGCCGGGCCGTCTGCTTTGGTGTAATTGAGCTTACGCAGCAGGTCCATTTCGCTCTGGGTGTTCCAGGCGATGCCTTTGCCGCCGTTACCGATTTTCTCCATCAGCGGTCCGATAGAGGTAAAGCGCTCGTAGGTTGCCGGGTAATCACGTTCAACCGGAATGATGTGCGGCGCGGTCACGCCCGGGATCAGGTCGCACTCGCCTTTTTTCCAGTCCTTCACGTCAAGCGGCTGCGCCAGTTCGGCAGCGGAGTCGTGCTGGATTGGCAGCGTCACCACGTCGGTCTCTTTGCCCAGGTGACCTACGCAGACTTCGGAGAATTTCTTCGCGATGTCTTTGTAGATATCCCAGTCGCTTTTCGATTCCCACGCCGGGTCAACGGCGGCAGACAGCGGATGAATAAACGGATGCATGTCCGAGGTATTCATGTCGTCTTTTTCGTACCAGGTGGCGGTTGGCAGCACGATATCGGAGTACAGGCAGGTGCTGGACAGACGGAAGTCCAGCGTCACCACCAGATCCAGCTTGCCGTCCAGACCGTTGTCTTTCCATTCCACTTCTTCTGGCTTCACGCCGCCCTGCTTGCCGAGGTCTTTACCCTGAATACCGTTCTCGGTGCCCAGCAGGTATTTCAGCATGTACTCGTGGCCTTTACCGGACGAGCCCAGCAGGTTGGAGCGCCAGATGAACAGGTTGCGCGGATGGTTTTTGCCGTTCTCAGGCTGTTCTGCCGCGAAACGAATTGAGCCTTCCTTGAGCGATTTCACGGTGTAATCCACCGGCGACATGCCCGCTTTCTTCGCCTCTTGTGCAATGCGCAGCGGGTTAGTGCCCAGCTGCGGCGCCGACGGCAGCCAGCCCATGCGTTCAGCGCGCACGTTGAAATCAATCAGGTGGCCGCTGTAGCGGGATTTATCCGCCATCGGCGACAGCAGTTCCTGCGCGGTAACCGTCTCGTAGCGCCACTGGCTGGAGTGGTTATAGAAGTAGGAGGTGCTGTTCATGTGACGTGCCGGGCGCTGCCAGTCAAGGGCAAACGCCAGCGGCTGCCAGCCGGTCTGCGGACGCAGTTTTTCCTGGCCCACGTAGTGCGCCCAGCCGCCGCCGCTCTGACCGACGCAGCCGCAGAAGATCAGCATGTTTATCAGGCCGCGATAGTTCATATCGAGGTGATACCAGTGGTTCAGACCGGCACCCACGATGATCATCGAACGACCGTGAGTTTTGTCGGCGTTTTCCGCAAATTCACGCGCGATACGGGTGATTTGCGCGCGTGGCACGCCGGTGATCTGCTCCGCCCAGGCCGGGGTATATGCCTTCACGTCGTCGTAGCTGGTTGCGCAGTTTTCGTCGTTCAGACCGCGCTCCAGGCCGTAGTTCGCCATGGTCAGGTCGTAGACCGTCGTGACCAGCGCGGTAGAGCCGTCCGCCAGTTGCAGGCGCTTAACCGGCAGTTTGTGCATCAGGACGTTTTGCAGTTCAACCTTGTTGAAGTGCTCGGAACCTTCACCGCCAAAGTACGGGAAGCCGACATCGGCGATCTCGTCCTGGCTGCCCAGCATGCTGAGGCGCAGTTCCGTCTCTTCGCCGGTGGTGCCGTTACGCTGCTCCAGGTTCCATTTGCCTTTCTCGCCCCAGCGGAAGCCGATAGAACCGTTAGGTGCCACCAGCTCGCCGTTGCTGTTGCAGGCGACCGTTTTCCACTCTGGGTTGTTTTCCTGCCCCAGCGCGTCCACCAGATCCGCAGCACGCAGCATACGGCCCGCCGCGTAGTAGCCGTCGCGCTCTTCGAGCATCACCAGCATAGGCATGTCGGTGTAGCGACGGACGTAATCGGTGAAGTACTGGCTTGGCTTGTCGAGGTGGAACTCACGCAGCATGACGTGGCCCATCGCCAGCGCCATTGCGGCATCGGTACCCTGTTTCGGTGCCAGCCACAGGTCGCACAGCTTGGCGATTTCCGCGTAGTCCGGCGTTACCGCGACGGTTTTCGTCCCTTTGTAACGTACTTCGGTGAAGAAGTGCGCATCCGGGGTACGGGTCTGCGGCACGTTAGAGCCCCAGGCGATGATGTAGCTGGAGTTGTACCAGTCGGCGGATTCCGGCACGTCGGTCTGCTCACCCCAGGTCTGCGGTGACGCAGGTGGCAGGTCACAGTACCAGTCGTAGAAGCTCAGGCAGGTCCCGCCGATAAGCGACAGGTAGCGCGCGCCGGAAGCGTAAGAGACCATCGACATCGCCGGGATTGGCGAGAAGCCCGCCACGCGGTCAGGACCGTAGGTTTTCACGGTATAGACGTTAGAGGCGGCAATCAGCTCGTTCACCTCCTTCCAGGAAGAGCGAACGAAACCACCGCGGCCGCGCGCCTGCTTGAAGCTTTTCGCTTTGTCGGCATCTTCAATGATAGAGGCCCACGCATCAACCGGATCGCTGTGCTGCACTTTCGCTTCACGCCACATTTTCATCAGGCGTTTACGCATCAGCGGATATTTCAGACGGTTGGCGCTGTAGAGATACCAGGAGTAGCTGGCCCCACGCGGGCAGCCGCGCGGTTCATGGTTCGGCATATCCGGACGGGTACGCGGATAGTCGGTCTGCTGCATTTCCCAGGTCACCAGACCGTTTTTTACGAAAATCTTCCAGCTACATGAGCCAGTGCAGTTTACGCCGTGGGTAGAACGGACAACTTTGTCATGCTGCCAGCGTTGACGGTAACCGTCTTCCCAGTCCCGGTTGGTATCCAGAACCTGGCCGTGCCCATCGGCAAAAGTTTCACCCTTCTGTTTGAAGTAGCGAAACCGGTCCAAAAATTTGCTCATCGGGTATCTCCTGTGTGGAGCCTGTGGCTCTCTAAATCGACATTGCTGATTTGCAGCGAAGGTAACGCTATGAAAGATGGTGAGAATTGATAACGATCAAGGCGAAGGGGGTCTGTCACGGGGGGTATTAGATCAAATACCACCAAAGCGGTAGCTGTAATTATTTTTTATATTCTTGATTTATATGGATGTTTTTTATTTATCGTACAAAAGACGAAGCAAAATTTAACATCTTAGGTATTAAGGGGTAGAAACACCTGTAAAGCGATGGCGATCACAGTGTTACCTGAGAGTGAAGGTGAATAGACTTTTTAGTATGTTGTAACTAATTAAGTATAAAAAAAAGCGCGGCACTGAGGCCGCGCAAACGGATAATCAAGCTTACTTGTTTTTCTTGGTATTACGGCCGTATACCAGCCACGTGATGGCCACGCAGGCGATATAGAAGACGAGGAAGACTTTCATCGCACCCGCCGGAGAGCCGGTCAGATCCAGTGAGATACCAAACGCTTTTGGAATAAAGAAGCCACCAATCGCGCCAATTGCAGAGATAAACCCAAGTGCCGCAGCGGTATCGGTGGCGGCTTCACGCATCGCCTGCTCGTCGCTCCCACCCTGCGCTTTCACGCGGTCCATGGTCAGCTTGCGGAAGATGACAGAGATCATCTGGAAGGTAGACGCACTGCCCAGCCCGGCCGTCAGGAACAGCACCATGAAGACGCCGAAGAAGGCAAAGAAGTTACCGCCCTGACCATCAACAGGCAGCGTCAGGAACAGCAGCGCACAGAAGATAGCCATCACAACAAAGTTCACCAGCGTAACGCGGGTCCCACCCAGACGGTCGGAGATCATCCCGCCCAGCGAACGTGCCAGCGCGCCAATAAACGGACCGAAGAAGGCAAACTGAAGGATCTGCACGTCCGGGAACTGGGTTTTCGACAGCATGGCAAAGCCCGCAGAGAAACCGATGAACGAGCCAAAGGTTGCCAGATACAGCAGCGCCATCACCCACAGGTGGCCGCGTTTCAGCACCGGCAGCTGCTCGCTCAGGGAAGCTTTGGACGCGGACAGATCGTTCATGAAGAACCACGCCGCCAGCGTAAAGACCACCAGGAACGGCACCCAGATCCAGGCTGCGTTTTGCAGGAACAGCATTGAACCGTCAGGCTGCGTCACGCCACCGCCACCAAAGGCGGCAAAGATGGAGACGGAGATCGCCAGCGGCGCAAGCAGCTGCATCACGCTAACGCCCATGTTACCCAGACCGCCGTTAATGCCCAGCGCACCGCCCTGCTTCGCTTTCGGGAAGAAGAAGCTGATGTTCGCCATGCTGGACGCAAAGTTCGCACCCGCAAAACCGCACAGCAGAGAGATAATCACGAACACGCTAAACGGCGTGGAGGTATCCTGCACCGCAAAACCGAGCCACACGCACGGGACGATCATGATCCCGGTACTGAAAGCCGTCCAGCGACGACCGCCGAAGACAGGCACCATAAATGCGTAAGGCACGCGCAGCAGCGCACCTGAAAGCGACGGCAACGCGGTCAGCATAAACAGCTGATCGGTGGTAAAGGTAAAGCCCACTTTAGGCAGGTTAACCGCAACCGCACTGAACAACATCCAGACGCAAAACGCCAGTAACAGACATGGAACGGAAATCCACAGATTACGACTTGCTACACGGTGGCCGCGCTGTTGCCAGAACGCCGGATCCTCTGGACGCCAGTCTGTAATTACGGCACCAGTTTCCCTTTCGGGAGCGGAAGAGTGACTCATAGACACCTCTGATTCTCGAATGATGCTGCAAACATTAGGGCTTTAGAGCGGCGGTAAGTTGATATAAATCAAAGGAAAAGTGGGAGGTTTCGCGGTGAAAAAAAAGCCATCACTCTTAGTGAGTAGATGCAAAACGTAAAAAAGGTGTGGTTTTTCACGGTGCTGACGCATCCCTGCTTCGTCCACCCACTAACCATTACCCCTCCGGCAATTTAGAGGTAATCCTTTATTGGTATGGGTATACTCCGGGGTATGCACCAGAATAGCGCCATTCCTGCAAGCAGGTCACGTCAGGAGCCCGTCAACTCTATGTTAAAAAGATGTTTATCTCCGCTAACGCTGGTTAACCAGCTGGCGCTTATCGTTCTGCTGTCCACCGCTATCGGTGTGACCGGCATGGCTATTTCTGGCTGGCTGGTACAGGGCGTACAGGGTAATGCGCATGCCATCAACGAGGCAGGCTCGCTACGCATGCAGAGTTACCGGCTGCTGGCGTCGGTTCCCCTGACGCAGGCTGACCAGCCGCTTATCGACGAAATGGAGCGTACCGCATTCAGCCCTGAACTGGAAAGAGCCGCTATTCGTGACGGCCAACAATCTCAGCTTAAGGCGCTTCAGGGCTACTGGCACACCCAGCTGGCGCCCGGGCTAAAGCGGGCGGAAAATCGGGAAACGGTCGCGCAGGATGTCGCCGGGTTTGTGTCACGCATCGACCATCTTGTCAGCTCTTTCGATCGCACGACAGAGTTACGCATTGACCGTGTGGTGATGGTTCATCGTGCGATGGCGCTGTTTATGGGTTTGCTGCTGATTTTCACGGTTATCTGGCTGCGCGCGCGGCTGCTGAACCCCTGGAAACAGCTTCTGGCGATGGCCCGCGCCGTCACTCAACGCGATTTCACCCAACGCACGCACATCAGCGGGCGCAACGAAATGGCGATGCTCGGCGAGGCGCTCAATACCATGTCGGCTGAACTCTCGGAAAGCTATGCGGTACTGGAAAAACGCGTCCAGGAGAAAACCGCCGGGCTTGAGCAGAAAAACGAGATCCTCTCTTTCCTGTGGCAGGCGAACCGTCGCCTGCATATGCAGGTGCCGCTTTGCGAGCGTCTCTCGCCGGTACTGAACGGCCTGCAAAACCTGACCCTGCTCCGCGATCTTGAGCTACGGGTTTACGACGTTGAAGACGAAGAAAACCACCAGGAATTTACCTGTCAGTCGGACATCTCCTGCGACGATAAAGGGTGTCATCTGTGCCCGCGCGGCTTGCCTCCGCTGACCACCAGCGGCACGACCCTCAAGTGGCGGCTGATGGACAGCCATACCCAGTACGGTATTCTGCTGGCAACCCTGCCAGCCGGGCGTCACCTCAGCCACGACCAGCAGCAGCTTGTGGATACCCTGGTTGAGCAGCTCACGGCCACCCTCGCGCTCGATCGCCACCAGGAGAAACAGCAGCAGCTGATTGTTATGGAGGAGCGCGCCACCATCGCCCGCGAGTTGCACGACTCCATCGCCCAGTCCCTCTCCTGCATGAAGATGCAGGTGAGCTGCCTGCAAATGCAGGACGAAGGCATGCCCGAAAGCAACAAACAGCTGCTCAGCCAGATCCGCAACGAGCTTAACACTTCATGGGTTCAGCTTCGCGAGCTGCTGACCACCTTCCGTTTGCAGCTCACCGAGCCGGGGCTGCGCCCGGCGCTGGAATCCAGCTGCCAGGAATTTAGCGCCCGGCTGGGCTTCCCGGTGAAGCTGGATTACCAGCTGCCGCCGCGTTTTGTCCCTTCTCACCAGGCGATCCATGTGCTGCAAATTGCCCGTGAAGCCCTGAGCAACGTGCTCAAGCATGCCGAGGCAACGGCCGTTACGGTCACCGTCAGTTGCCAGGATAATCAGGTGAAGCTCAGGGTTCAGGATAACGGTCGCGGCGTGCCGGAAAATGCCGAACGAACGAACCATTATGGTTTAATTATCATGCGAGACCGCGCGCAAAGCCTGCGCGGTGATTGCCAGGTTCGCCGGGGAGAGTCAGGTGGCACCGAAGTCGTGGTCACCTTTATACCCGAAAAGTCCCTTATAACTGCTCAAGGAGAAAACCATGACTAATCAGGAACCGGCATCGATCCTGTTGATTGACGATCATCCGATGCTGCGCACTGGCGTTAAACAGCTTGTCAGTATGGCGCCGGATATCACCGTCGTCGGTGAAGCCAGCAATGGTGAACAGGGGATTGAACTTGCCGAATCGCTCGATCCTGATTTGATCTTGCTCGATCTCAACATGCCGGGCATGAATGGCCTGGAAACCCTCGACAAGCTGCGGGAGAAATCCCTTTCTGGCCGGGTGGTGGTCTTCAGCGTCTCCAACCACGAGGAAGACGTGGTCACCGCCCTCAAGCGGGGAGCAGACGGCTATCTGCTGAAGGATATGGAGCCGGAAGATCTGCTCAAGGCGCTGCAACAGGCTGCCGCAGGCGAGATGGTGCTGAGCGAAGCGTTAACGCCGGTGCTGGCCGCCAGCCTGCGTGCGAACCGCGCTACGTCCGATCGTGACGTCAGCCAGCTGACCCCGCGCGAGCGCGACATTCTGAAGCTGATTGCCCAGGGTCTGCCTAACAAAATGATCGCCCGCCGTCTGGACATCACTGAAAGTACGGTCAAGGTGCATGTCAAACACATGCTGAAGAAAATGAAGCTAAAATCCCGCGTCGAAGCTGCCGTCTGGGTGCATCAGGAACGCATTTTTTAACTTAGTCGTCCGGCAGCAACTTCCACCGTGGATCGTCGTCAGGCATTGCGACGAGCGGTTGCACCACGGAAAGCGTGATCTCATTGGAGGAGACACGCTGCCCATCCTTATCTTCCACCACGGCCACAAGCCGCCATTCGTTTTTCGCCCCTTCCGCGTCGTTCCAGGCGGGCATAATCACGCTCCAGCCATCGCTGCTGTTGCTGTTTGCCGGTGAGGTCAGGCTGAGCGCCTGGGTATCACCCAGCCAGTGGATCTGACGGATACCGTGGGTGCTGCGAATTTGCAGCTTCAGCATGATGGTTTCGCCCGGCTTAAGATCCCACGGCGGCGTAGCCAGGTAGACCGAGAGGGTTTTTCGCTGACGAAACTCCATGACGGGCAGATTATCGCGCTCAGGTGAATCATAGCGGCTTCCCCGCAGCGAGCGCGTCGCCGCCACTTCCCCGGCGGAAAGCTGTTTCGCCAGCGGCACGCCAAAACGATAGTTGAGCTTTAGCCCGAGGTTATTCTGGCTAACCCCGCTCTCCCCCTGCTTATGGGCAGCCGTCAGGGTGACCAGTGGAACGGGGGTATAGTTCAGCCCCAGGTTGACCGCGACCGGGTTGTGATACCCCGTACCGCTGTTAAACAGATCGACGTTATCGCCGAAATACTGTTCAAAGCTGACGCTGGTGTTCAGATGATGAAACCAGGGTAGCCAAGCTTTCGCCGTTACGTCGTACCCGCGCGCCATGCGCTGCTCCCGAATGTCGGAACCCGGCTGCCAGCCGGCAAACGGCTGGTAGTAATTGGCCGACAGGCGCAGGTTTTCTCCCCACGCCTCTGCGCCCAATCCGGCGCGTTGCAGGTTGTCTTCAAGCAGGTTGTCGTAAAAGGTGTTGTAGCCAAGCAGCCACTTTCCGGCCACCCAGCGCTGACCAATCCCCACGTTGCTCACCAGCCCATCCGTCTGCTGCGTCAGGCCCAGCTGGCTCCAGCTCAGATAACGGTTGTTATCGTTCCAGGGGATAAACCAGCTGCCGCTGCTGCCGTTGAAGTTCCCTTCGTCATCCACCAGCACGTTGACGCTGGCATTCCCCCAGGGCGAAAGCCAGGATTCAATCTGCTCGTTAACTTCCCCGCTCACGGCATCCCGCACCTTGCCAAACGCGAACTCTCGCGCCTGCTGCCCGGCGGTCAGGCCGTTATCGGTCATACTGGCTTCACCGAAGGCTTTTGCCATTTCAGCCAGATGCTTTTCGCCCTCGCTCGTCGGTTGCGCCATACCCAGATCCGGCAGACTATCGCCGTTGTTATCAAATGGGTTTTGCGCCTGCTGCACGAAGGATTTCGGCGCACCGTGAACGGCTCCAGCCGAAATAAGGGGGAGTAACAGCAAAAAACGGATGCGGGACGATACAGCCTTCAACGTCGTCAATAAGAACCTGTGTTTTTGAACAAACACTTATATGTTAACGCCATAAGCCCTGAAAACCAGCCTTAACATAAATTTCAGGAATATCCTGAAAAGATTTGTCGGGTGGCGGCTACGCCTTACCCGACCTACGGGCCGGTACGAATGTGTAGGTCGGGTAAGGCGTAGCCGCCACCCGACGCCATTATCCCAACAGCCCTTTCAGCTCCGGCACGCAGGAGCCGCAGTTAGTCCCGCAGCGCAACTTCACTCCCAGCGCTGTCGCAGAATCACAGCCTCCGGCTATCGCCTGGCGTATCGTGTTTTCACCCACGCTGAAGCAGCTACAGATAATTCGACCGGGATCGGCACCTTCACCCGGCCGTTGTCCGTGCAGCAGCGCATGGCGTTCAGCGATTTGTACGGGCGCAGAAGCAAAGGCTTCTTCAATAAACGCATGCGCCAGCGCCGGCAGCGTATGGCCCTCCCAGTAGCCAAGCATCAATTCGCCGAGATGCCAGGCCAGTACGCTACTGCGTTCCCCCGTCTGAGCCACCTGTAGCTGCCAGCCCCGGGCGCTGGCATACGCCATAATCCACGACAGCAGAGGCCGATCACCCGCTACCGTCAGACGTGAGGCTTTACGCCACCAGCAGACCGACGGCGGCAACGCCGGCAGTTCGCGGGCATACAGTTCTCCCTGCCAGGCGGGGAGCCAGGGCATGATCCTTACCGCCGTTTGTTTACTCTCAGGCTGGCCGGAACAGGCATCCACCCGTCCCTCCACCAGCGCATTGACCTTCCCCTGCCGGGCAAACTGCGCGTTCCAGTGCATCGGCGCAAACAGCTCGCCCGCACGCTGCCCGGGGGAAATACGTACTCTGGCAACCATCACTCCGCGCGGGGAGCTTATGCGTGCCAGCTGGCCGTCCGCCAGGGTCGCGCGCGCCGCATCGGCTGCGCTTATCTCAACAAAGGGCTCGTCGATATGCTGCATCAGGCGCGGAACATACCCCGTGCGCGTCATGGTGTGCCACTGATCGCGGATGCGCCCGCTGTTCAGTATTAACGGGTACAGTTCGTTAACGCAGGCGCCATGCGTTGAGGGCTCAACCGGAACAATCGTTCTTTGCGGGAAATCACCGGCGCGCCACTGGTACGGCGCCAGATCGTCCCACGCCTCTCGCGTCAACGACGCCAGCTCGTGCAGGTTCAGGGCCCGTTCGCCGTTATTTTCATACGCCGTCAGCGCCGCGTGTTCACAAAAGATCTCCTGAGGATGTTCCCAGGCAAAGGCCTCGCCATAGCCGAGTTGCTCTGCGATCCGGGCGACGATCCACCAGTCCGGTTTGGCCTCACCGGGCGCAGGCAGAAAGGCGCGCTGGCGGGAGATGCGGCGTTCAGAGTTCGTCACCGTGCCGTTTTTCTCGCCCCACCCCAGGGCGGGAAAACGTATATGGGCAAACCGGCTGGTGTCCGTCTCCTGCATCACCTCAGAAACAATAACCAGCGGACAGGCCGCCAGCGCCTGGCACACCGCGTGGCTGTCCGGCAGCGACACGGCGGGGTTGGTGCCCATGATCCACACCGCCTTCACCTCGCCGCGGGCAATGGCGTCAAACAGTTCCACCGCCATCAGGCCCGGGGTCTGCGCCAGCCGCTCGGTGCCCCAGAAGCGGGCCACGCGCGCGAGATCGTCCGGCTCAAAATTCATGTGTGCCGCCAGCTGATTCGCCAGCCCGCCCACTTCCCGCCCGCCCATGGCGTTTGGCTGTCCGGTCAGCGAAAACGGGCCGCAGCCCGGACGGTTGAACTTCCCGCTGGCAAGATGCACGTTAATAATGGCGTTACACTTGTCGCTGCCGCTGGAGGACTGGTTGATCCCCATGGTGTAGAGCGTGATCGCGCGGGGCGCGGTGACAAACCAGTCGTAGAAGGTGCCAATCTCGTCTGGCGTCAGGTCGCAAAACGCCGCCACACGAGGGATAGTCCACTCACCGCTCCCCTGAATCAGGTTGAGCAACCCCACAAACAGCCCGGCGTCGCTGCCGGGTTTCAGCGCCAGATGCAGGTCTGCGACATCGCAGGTGGCGGTTTTACGCGGGTCAATCACCACCACTTTCATCTGCGGATTGTTGTGTTTTGCCTGCACCAGACGCTGATACAGCACCGGATGCGTCCAGGCCGCGTTGGACCCGACCAGCACCACCAGATCGCTGTTTTCCACATCTTCGTAGCTGCACGGCACCACGTCTTCACCGAAGGCGCGTTTGTAGCCCGCCACCGCCGATGACATACATAACCGCGAGTTGGTATCAATGTTCGCCGCCCCGATAAATCCTTTCATCAGCTTGTTGGCGGCATAGTAATCCTCGGTCAACAGCTGACCGGAGGCGTAAAACGCCACCGCCTGCGGGCCCCATTCGCTGATGATGTTCCGCAGCCGCTCGCCCGCTTCGCCCAGCGCATCGGGCCAGTCGACCTCCAGGCCGTCGACCATCGGGCGCAGCAGGCGTCCCTGCAACCCCGTCGTTTCTCCGAGGGCGGATCCCTTCACGCACAGCCGCCCAAAATTCGCAGGATGGGTTTCATCTCCCCGGATGCTTACCTTTTCGCCGTCTACGCTGGCGACCACCCCGCAGCCCACGCCGCAGTAAGGGCACGTTGTCCGGGTTTCCGTCATGAGGCCTCCGCGCGCATCACCAGCTCTTCATTGCCAACCCACACCTTGCCGTTTTCAATTTTTACCGGCCAGGCGCGCACCGCGGGTTCGCCGCTCTCCACCTGGCAGCCGTCGCGCAGGCGAATGCGCTGCTTGTAGAGCGGAGAGACAACGACCGGTTCGCCCGCCGCATCGCCGAGGATGCCGCGCGAAAGCACGTTCGCGCGGCTGCCCGGTTCCCGATCGTCGAGGGCATAAACGGTTTGACCAAAGCGGAACAGCGCAATCGGCTTGCGCCCAAGATGCGCGCCGATGCCCGCCTGCTCCGGGATATCGTCAATGCCGCAAATTTCCTGCCAGCGCTTGCTTTCCTCCACGACAGGGTGGTTCACCGCGGTGCGGAACAGCGCCAGGCGGTCAGGATCGTTAAGGGTGGTTTGCCATTCACACTGGTACGTCTCAACCACCCGGGCCATCTCCTGCTCCAGCTCGTGGGCGATCCCGAGGCTGTCGTTCAGGATCACCTCACGCAGATAGTCGAGCCCGCCTTCCAGGTTGTCCATCCAGGTACTGGTGCGTTGCAGGCGATCTGCCGTGCGGATATAGAACATCAGGAAGCGGTCGACGGTGCGGATCAGCGTTTCGTCGTCCAGATCGCTGGCGAAAAGATCCGCGTGGCGCGGCTTCATCCCGCCGTTGCCGCACAGGTAGAGGTTCCAGCCTTTATCCGTGGCAATCACCCCCACGTCCTTGCTCTGCGCCTCTGCGCACTCGCGGGTACAGCCGGAAACCGCCATTTTAATTTTGTGCGGCGCGCGCAGCCCCTTGTAGCGGTGCTCCAGCCTGACCGCGAGGCCGGTAGAGTCCTGAACGCCGTAGCGGCACCAGGTCGACCCGACGCAGGATTTCACCGTGCGCAGGGATTTTCCATAGGCGTGCCCGGTTTCAAACCCTGCCTCAACCAGCGCCTGCCAGATCTCCGGCAACTGTTCGAGCGTGGCGCCAAACAGGTCAATACGCTGCCCGCCGGTGATTTTGCTGTAAAGGCTATAGCGTTTCGCTATCTGGCCGATGGCGATCAGCCCGTCGGCGGTCACTTCACCCGCAGGCATGCGCGGCACGATGGAGTACGTTCCGTCCTTCTGGATATTGGCGAAGTATCGGTCGTTGGTATCCTGCAACGGCAGGTGCGCCGGTTTGAGCAGATACTCGTTCCAGCAGGAGGCCAGCACGGACCCCACCAGCGGCTTACAGATCTCGCACCCGTGCCCCTGACCGTAGCGGCTGATAAGCTGGTCGAAGGTTCGGATATGGTTGACGCGCACGAGGTGGTAAATCTCCTGGCGCGAGTACGGGAAGTGTTCGCAGATGTCCTTTTTCACCTCCACGCCCTGCTCCGCAAGCTGGAACTCCATCACCTGCTTCACCAGCGCGCTACAGCCACCGCAGCCGGTCGCCGCTCTGGTGCACTGCTTAATGGCGCCGAGATCCGTTGCCCCCGCGCCCACCGCCTGACAAATATCGCCTTTGCTGACGTTATGACACGAACAGATCTGCGCGCTTTCCGGCAACGCCGCCACGCCCAGCGCTTTCGGCGCGCTGCCTGACGAAGCCGGTAAGATCAGCGTTTCCGGCGCTTTTGGCAGACTGATGCCGTTGAGCATCATCTGCACCAGCGTGGCGTATTCGCTGGCATCGCCCACCAGCACGCCGCCTAGCAGAGTTTTGCTGTCGTGGCTGACCACGATTTTTTTGTAGATTTGCTGTGGCCCATGCGTCCACTGGTAGCTTAGCGCCCCCGGCGTGCGCCCGTGGGCATCCCCAAACGACGCCACGTCCACGCCGAGCAGCTTGAGCTTGGTGCTCATATCCGCACCGGTGAAGCGTTTCTCCTCACCCGCCAGCACGGCGGCGGCCACGCGCGCCATCTGGTAGCCCGGGGCCACCAGACCAAAGATTTTCTCCTCCCACAGCGCGCATTCACCGATGGCAAACACGTTCGGATCGGAGGTCCGGCAGGCGTCGTCAATGCAAATCCCGCCGCGCTCACCGATAGCCAGCCCGCCGCTGCGCGCCAGCGCGTCCTGCGGACGAATGCCGGCAGAGAAGACCACCATGTCCGTTTCGAGATGTTCACCGTCGGCAAAGCGCAGCACCAGCCCGTCGGGCGTCGAAGCAATTTCCGTGGTGGCTTTACTGGTGTGAACGCCCACGCCCAGCGCCTCGATTTTCCTGCGCAGCATCGCCGCGCCGTCATTGTCGAGCTGCACCGCCATCAGATTCGGCGCGAACTCCACCACGTGGGTTTCCAGCCCGAGCTGTTTGAGGGCATTCGCGGCCTCCAGCCCGAGCAGGCCGCCGCCAATCACCACGCCGCGGCGCGAGCCCGCCGCGTGGGCCGCGATATTGTCCAGGTCGTCAAGGGTACGGTAGACAAAGCAGCCCGGCAGATCGTTGCCCGGTACCGGCGGCACGAAGGGGTACGAGCCTGTGGCCAGCACCAGCTTGTCCCAGTGGATCTCATGGCCGCTGACGGTACGCAGCACGTGCGCTTCACGATCGACAGCGACGATCTGCTGCGACAGGCGCAGCTCAATGCCGTTGTCGGCAAAGAAATCTCCCTCCACCAGCGAGAGCGAGTCCGCGCTGCGTCCACCAAAATACTCCGACAGATGCACGCGGTCGTAGGCGGCATAGCGCTCTTCGCCAAAGACAACGATCTGATACTGCTGATGCAGATTGCGGTTAACGCAGTCTTCGAGGAAATGATGGCCGACCATACCGTGCCCAACCACCACCAGAGTAGGTTTTGTCATAGCGTTCTGTCCTGCAACCTGCGGTTGCGTTGTGAAACGATCGAACAGCCAGTCCGCGTGTGCGGGCGCAGCCGTTGCCAGTAAATCGGTAAATGTCGCCGAGCTGCGGCAGTCGCCCATCAGCAGCACGCCAGCCAGCGCCCCGCGATGGATCAGTAAACGACGATAGTGGCGGGTCAGCGGATCCCATGAGCTCCAGACCACATCGTCCGCGCGCGCCGTGGCGCGACCGAGGCTAAACAGCTCCACGCCGGTCACCTTAAGACGCACGCCGTTGTCAGTCAGGGTAAAGGGCGCGGTTACGTCACCGGCGAGGCGCGCGGCGAGGATGTCCGCCTGCGCCAGACAGGGGGCGACCAGGCCAAACGTCTGGCCGTCAATTTCGCAGCACTCGCCAATGGCGTAGATATTCGGCACGGAGGTTTGCATCTGCTGATCCACCACAATGCCGCGCACGCAGCGGATGCCGCTGGCCCGCGCCAGCGCGACGTTGGGCTGCACGCCGGTCGCCAGCACCACGCGCGCGGCGTCGACACGGCGTCCGCTGAGCAGCGTCACGCTATTCGCGTTGATCGCCGCGATGCCGGAGGCGAGTTCACAGCGCACGCCCCGCTCCGCCAGCGCCTCTTCCAGCAGCACGCTCGCCTGCTGGTCAAGCTGCTGCTCCATCAGCCACGGGCCGCGATGCACGAGCGTGACGTTGTCACCTGAAAGGGCCAGCGCGGCCGCCGCCTCCACGCCGAGCACCCCGCCGCCCAACACGACTGCCGGTCCGGAGATGTTCTGAATGGCGCAGGTCTCTGCCAGGGTGCGAAAGGTAAACACGTGCGGTGCGTCGCCGCCGGGGATCGGCGGCACAACAGGTGTCGACCCGGTGGCAAACACCAGCGCATCCCAGCTCAGCGTGCGGGCGGTGGTACGCACTTCATGCGCGTTCAGGTCAACGCCGAGCGCCGTTTCTCCTCGCAGCACCGTCACGCCTCGTGCCGTATACCAGCCTTCATCGTGCAGACAGAGGTGCTCCGCCTGCTTTTCTCCGCCGAGAACCGGTGAGAGCTGGATGCGGTTATAGGCGTGCTGCGGCTCGTCACCGATTACCGTAATCGCAACGCGACCGGGAGCACGCTCGGTCAGCGAAGCAATCAGCCGGGTTGCCGCCATACCATTACCGATAATGACCAGTCGCATCGTGCCTCCTCGTTATGCCGCTTTCGGCTGTTTTTCGTAGAGGAAATGGAGAATTTGCTGACGCATGTGGTGATAGCGGCCGTCGTCCGCCAGCTGCACCCGGTTACGTGGGCGCGGCAGATCGACGCGCAGGATCTCGCCCACGGTGGCCGCCGGGCCGTTGGTCATCATCAGCACCCGGTCAGAAAGCAGTACCGCCTCGTCCACGTCGTGGGTGATGAGCACAATGGTGGTGTTCAGCGCCTGCTGGATCTGCATTACCGAGTCCTGCAAATGGGCTCGCGTCAGGGCATCCAGCGCGCCAAACGGCTCATCCATCAGCAGCACTTTGGGTTTCATCGCCAGCGCCCGGGCAATCCCCACGCGCTGCTTCATGCCGCCGGAGATCTCTCCGGGGCGCTTATGCAGCGCATGGCCCATCTGCACGCGGTCGAGGTTGTGCTCAATCCACTCTTTGCGCTCGCCCTTACTCATGGTGTGACGGAACACCTGATCCACCGCCAGCGCCACGTTGTCGAAGCAGGTTAACCACGGCAGCAGCGAATGGTTCTGGAACACCACCGCGCGCTCGGGCCCCGGCCCGGCGATTTCGCGGTTGTCGCAAATCAGTCCGCCTTCCGTAGGCAGCGCGATCCCGGCGATCAGGTTTAACAGCGTCGACTTGCCGCAGCCGGAGTGACCAATCAGACTGACGGTTTCGCCCTCGTGGATATCGAAAGAGACGTTTTGCAGCGCCAGAAACTCGCCGCTGGCAGTGGAAAAACGCTGGCTCACGGCCTGGACCTGAATTAACGGTTTCATCTTTGCTCCTTATTTTTCCTGCCAGCTAAAGCGACGGGCGATCAGCATCAGCCCTTGCTCCAGCAGCAACCCGACCACGCCAATGATGACGATGGCGATGAGAATGTTTTCAACGTTGAGGTTGTTCCACTCATTCCAGATCCAGAAGCCAATGCCCAGGCCCCCGGTGAGCATCTCGGCGGCGACAATCACCAGCCAGGCAATGCCGATGGAGAGGCGTACCCCGGTCAGCACCGCAGGCAGCACGGCAGGAAAAAGAATGCGGCGCAGGATGGTCCACTCGGAGAGTTGCAGCACGCGGGCCACGTTCAGGTAGTCCTGCGGAATGCGGCGCACCCCTTCGGCGGTGTTTATGACCATTGGCCAGATGGAGCAGATAAAAATGGTCCAGCTCGATGCCGGCTCCGCCTTCTGGAACAGCAGCAGGCCGATGGGCAGCCAGGCCAGCGGGCTGACCGGGCGCAGGAGCGCGATCAGCGGGTTAAACATGCGTGAGAAAAAGGTGAAGCGGCCAATCAAAAAGCCCAGCGGAATGCCCGCCAGCGCCGCCAGGCCAAAACCGATGGCGACGCGCTGCAACGACGCAAGCACGTTCCAGCCGATGCCCATATCGTTTGGCCCGTCACGATAAAACGGATCGGCGAACAGGGTTATGGCCGAATCAAGCGTGCTGAGCGGCGTCGGAAAGCCTTTACTGCTTATCGCTGCCAGCTGCCAGAGCATCACCAGCAGCCCGAGACCGAGCAGCGCCGGGATGACGCGCTGTAAAAAATCGTTCATCCGGCGCGCAAAGGCGGGCGTGCGGCGGCGAACCTGTAACGGAGGCAGGACAATCACTTCCCCGCTCTCTGACGTCTCTTGTGGTTTCCTGTTTTGCAGATGCGGCATACTCAGGCCCCTTTACGGTGAATGGCGAAGCGGTTGGCGTATCCTTCCGGATCGGTGCCGTTCCAGACGGTGCCGTCCATCAGGGTGCTGCTGCGATACGGTGATGACGGTGTGGACATGCCGCCCACGGCGGTAGCGGCATCCTGCCAGACCGCGGTCTGGTTAATGCGCTGTGCGATACCCGCATAGTCCGGCGCGGCGTTAAGCAAGCCCCAGCGGCGGAACTGGGTTAAGAACCACATCCCGTCGGAGAGGTACGGGTAGCTCACGGCCCCTTCGTTGAAGAAGCGGATCGGGTGCGCATCCTGCCAGCGCTGGCCCAGGCCGTTGTCGTACTCGCCGAGCATGCGTCCGGTGAGGTACTGTTCCTTGCAGTTCAGCCAGGCGCGGCGAGAGAGGATCTGCGCGGTTTCACGTTTGTTTTCCGCCGACGCGTCGATCCAGCGCGCGGCTTCCATTACGGCGCTCACCAGCGCCCGCGCGGTGTGCGGATTTTTCGCCACCCAGTCGCGGCGGGTGCCGAGGATTTTTTCCGGGTGATCGGCCCAGATGGACTGCGACGTGGCGGCGGTAAAGCCGATGCGGTCGTTAATCGCCCGCGCGTTCCACGGCTCGCCGACGCAAAACCCGACCATGTTGCCGATGCGCATGTTCATTACCATCTGCGGTGGCGGCACCACCACGGTGCGGACGTCGTCAAAGGGATTGATGCCCGCGCTGGCCAGCCAGTAGTAGAGCCACATGGCGTGGGTCCCCGTCGGGAAGGTATGCGCGAAGGTGTAGGTTCCCGGCGCCTGCTGGCCGATCAGCTTTTTCAGCTCGTCGAGGTCACGAACGCCCTTCTCCGCCAGATCGCCTGAAAGCGTGATGGCCTGGCCGTTCTGATTGAGGGTCATCAGGTTCGCCATCTGCTGTGGCTTGCCCGCGATCCCCAGCTCCAGCCCGTACAGCAGACCGTAAAGAATGTGCGCGGCGTCCAGTTCGCCCGCCACCAGCTTGTCGCGCACCGCCGCCCAGCTCGCCTCTTTGGTCGGCACAATGGTAATGCCATGCTTTTTATCGAACCCCTTCAGGGCCGCGATAACCACTGGCGCGCAGTCGGTCAGGGGAATAAACCCGATACGCACGGTATCCTGCTCTGGCTTATCTGACCCCGCCGCCCTCGCGGCCTGCATGACACCCGGCAACAGCATCGCGCCACTCGCCAGTAGGCTGGCCTGCAATAGCCGCCGTCTCGACAAATCCGCCATAATCGCTCCTGAAAAAAAGCAAAAAAAAAGCGCCCGACGGTGCTGAAGCACCGCTGGACGCCTTTATCCCGAAGACGCATGCACCGCCGTTGGCGCATCGTCAGAAATGGTTAATCTGTTAATGCAAAGATAATGCCAGCTTTTAATCCCTTGTTTTTCAGGCCTTACTTCGCCTGAAGGTGATTTGGCGCACTCTAAACAGGCAGAAAATGCCCACCTATCGTGCAACTACTCCTTAGGGATGACTGGCCAGAGGTTCTTGACGGTGAGCAGCGCACGGGCGATATCCACCATGCGCTGGTTTTTATCCATCGCCATTTTTCGCAGGGCAGTCCACGCCTGCTCTTCGCTCATATTCTGGTGGGCAATCAGTACGCTTTTGGCTTTGTCGATGGTCTTCCGCTCTTCCAGCGTATCGCGCAGCGAGGCAAGCTGGCGGGAAAGCTGTTCTATCTCGCGCGCCTGCTGGCGCACCAGCGTAAGCAGAGGTTTATCCGGGTAAGGCGCGAGAGGTTCATCGGGATCGCTTAACAGGCCGCGGCCGTCCTCGCTGCGAAGACGTTCCTCCACCGTCAGCATGAGATCGGCGATCATCCCCTCCTCGAGCGTGCGCAGATGCTCAAGGCGGCTTGTCTGTAAGGTAAACCACGTCAGCGCGACGTTACCACCGTTAGCACCGGGCTGGCGGGTACAGGCCACGCGTCTCAGCTGCTCGGTTTCCAGGCCCGGCAGGCAGTTCTGGGCAAACGCCTCCTGCACCCCGGCGCGGCTGTGAGAAAGAAAGATATCGAAGCAGGCCTGCTGCCCGTCGATCCGGTCCACCAGCCTCTGGCGGGTTTCATCATCAAAAAACCCCAGGGTAAAACCAATTGCCCCCAGCGCGCGCTCCTGCCCCACCAGCTCTTTGCCCTGCATCAGGCTAAAAAGCGCGACGAAACGGCCCGCAATGTGCGGATCGTCAATGCTGTCATTGAGCTGCGGGACGATACTGAGCAGATGGCGAAGCATCCGGCTATAGTGCTCCATCGCCTGAGGAGCGGTAATACTTTGCTGCGTCACGCCCTCGCGAAGGGCCGGCAGCGTCTCCAGACATTGCAGCGCAACGGCGATGCGTTCACAGACGGCACTTCCCGGCATCGACGCCTGGCCATTCAGCAGGGTAAGCAATACCGCCAGGTTTTCATCCACCAGCCCCCGGCTGGCTTTGCATTCCGGGGCATACAGTTTGCCCTGCGAGCAAAGCCAGACGTTTGACGCGCCGCGCTCACACTGTAGCATATGCACCAGCTGGCTAATGCTGTTCACCAGCTCTCCCAGCTGCGCAAGTCTGCTGAGCTGTTCCCTGCGCTGATATGTTGCGCGCTGGAACCATTCGGTTGCGCCGGGCAAACGGCCAGTGATTGTCGTCATCTTCTCTCTCCCGGATCGGTCATCTCCGCTGAGACAAGCAATATTCGTGCCTTTAAAAGAACAGGAGTCAACATGCAAAAAATCGTTATCGTCGCCAACGGGGCGGCCTACGGCAGCGAATCCCTCTTCAACAGCTTGCGTCTGGCGATCGCCCTGCGCGAAAAAGAGAGCGAAACCGATTTGCGGCTGTTTTTGATGTCGGATGCGGTCACTGCGGGGCTGAAAGGACAGAAACCGGCTGAAGGCTACAACATTCAGCAGATGCTGGAGATCCTCACGGCGCAAGATGTGCCAGTCAAACTGTGTAAAACCTGCACGGACGGGCGCGGCATTACCGGGCTACCGCTGATTGATGGGGTTGAGATCGGCACGCTGCCTGAGCTTGCCGAGTGGACGCTGGCTGCGGACAAGGTGTTAACTTTTTAAGGCGAGCAGTGGACGCCCGTTCAGCCGGGCGTCGTGTTCAGGCAAAACCGGGGCGCAGCGTGTTGCTGAGCGGGTTGCCCTCCAATAGCGTTTTCACCTTCACCACCAGCTCGCTCAGACAGTCGTCCTGCATACCGAGACGCTTCAGCTCCTGATCGAGCGAAAAAAGATACTGGGCGTTCGTGCCCAGCGGTCCGCTGGCGGCGGCAATCAGCGGGGCAATCACCTGGGTTCGGGTGTCGGCTTCATAGAGTGGATGGCGCGGATCCATAATAAACACCAGTGCGTTTACGGTACGGCCATCGTCCAGTTCCAGCCTGCACCAGCTGGGCATATAGCAGCCGGTAATCATCTCGCGCTTCCACAGCAGCGTCAGCTCGTCTTCCAGGGTAGCATCCGGCAGGCGGTATGCCACGCCCGTGGTGCGCCCGCCCTCTTTTAGTGCAAGCATGCGGCCAGGCTGACAGGCGCTGCCGCGTCCGGCCGTCAGGCGCAAACAGAACGCACGATGCCAGCCCGGCAGCGTGCCGGTTGCCGATTCGACATACTCCAGCGCCGGGTTCCACATCAGCGAGCCATAGCCAAAAATCCAGACCGGGCCATCATCCGGGCGGCAGGCCAGCGTTGCCGCAAGCGACGCCGCACGTTGTTCAGCCGACCACAGAAGCGATTCCTCAATAGCACCAAATGCCGTTTTACAATCTGCCTTCATCAAGAAATCACGCGTTAACACATTACACCTCCGCCACTGCATGCTTCCTTGCGACATCTGTAGTTCGCCTTCCCGGCATTCTGCGCTGTTCATTTTAACAGCAGCCGAGCAACGATAAGCAATTCGCGGGCCAGATGCAATACAACGGCAGGTCAACCGCCTGAAAAGTCAAAGCGAAGGCAGCGTATTAGCTGGCGGCTATTTCTTTTTGTGCCATTTATCATCGTCTCCCTTTTCATAGTCATTTTTTACGGCGGCCCAGGCTACCTTATGCGCCGTCTCTTCACGGCTGGCATCATCCCGGCGGTCCTCTTTATCTTTGTACTGATCCCAGGCGCTGTTAAAGGCTTCTTTGTAGATATCCTGCGCGTGGGCAGGCAATACGTGTTGCACGTTATCCGGTAATTCGCTTTTCGATTTGTATGGCATCGTTAACCTCTCTTTTTGGCTAAAAGATAAGTGTGGACGAGGATACGCCAGGGTGCCAGCCGACAGGAAGAAATGAACGACTTAAAATCACAACGTGTTGTTATTTAATTATTATTTTATGAAGATGAGGTATTATAACCCTCAAGCATAAAAAACATAGCAAAGGGTAAAATTAAGTAAAAAACAAAGGGTATTTAACAGATTTCTGTTAGTTTAATGTCCTCAAAATCTATCTATAATTACAAGCACCTGCATTGACGGAGAAGCACATGACAGCAACACACGAGGCGGTAAAGACCCGCCACAAGGAGACGTCTCTCATTTTCCCGGTTCTGGCACTGGCTGTGCTGCTCTTCTGGGGAAGCAGTCAGTCACTGCCAGTGGTGGTCGGGATCAATATTCTGGCGCTGGTAGGTATTTTAACCAGCGCATTTAGCGTCGTCCGCCATGCGGATGTCTTAGCACACCGTCTGGGAGAGCCGTACGGCTCATTAATATTAAGTCTTTCGGTTGTTATTCTTGAAGTCAGCTTAATTTCCGCATTGATGGCGACCGGCGACGCCGCGCCAACGTTAATGCGCGATACGCTCTATTCCATCATCATGATTGTCACCGGCGGCCTGGTCGGTTTCTCGCTTTTACTCGGTGGCCGTAAATTTGCCACCCAGTACATGAACCTTTTTGGCATTAAACAGTATCTGATTGCCCTGTTCCCGCTGGCGATTATTGTGCTGGTATTCCCGATGGCGCTGCCGGGTGCAAACTTCTCCACTGGCCAGGCGCTGCTGGTCGCGCTGATTTCCGCGGCGATGTATGGCGTGTTCCTGCTCATTCAGACCAAAACGCACCAGAGCCTGTTTGTTTACGAACATGAAGATGACAGCGACGACGATGACCCGCACCACGGCAAGCCGTCGGCCCACAGCAGCGCGTGGCACACGGTTTGGCTGATCGTGCATCTGATTGCGGTTATCGCTGTCACCAAGATGAACGCCAACCCGCTGGAAACGCTGTTAACCGAACTGAACGCGCCGGTCGCCTTTACCGGTTTCCTGGTAGCACTGCTGATCCTGTCGCCAGAAGGCCTGGGAGCGCTGAAAGCGGTGCTGAACAATCAGGTGCAGCGTGCGATGAACCTGTTCTTCGGCTCCGTACTGGCGACCATCTCCCTTACCGTTCCGGTGGTAACGTTGATTGCCTTTATGACGGGGAATGAATTGCAGTTTGCGCTGGGGGCGCCAGAGATGATTGTGATGGTGGCGTCGCTGCTGCTGTGCCAGATCTCCTTCTCTACCGGTCGCACCAATGTGCTTAACGGCGCGGCACATATGGCGCTGTTTATTGCGTATCTGATGACGATATTTGCGTAGTGTTTTTGCCCAGCGGCGCTTCGCTTGCAGGGCCTACGGTTTTGTAGGCCGGGTAAGCGCAGCGCCACCCGGCAATATGCCCTATAAAAAAACCCGCCGAAGCGGGTTTTTTTATTAGTTGCTGGTATCCAGCTCGTCGAAGCTCTTCACCAGATCGTCAATCGCCTTGATCTGCTTCAGGAACGGCTCCAGCTTATCCAGCGGCAGCGCGGATGGACCGTCGCATTTCGCGTTAGCCGGATCCGGGTGCGCTTCAATGAACAGGCCCGCCAGGCCGGTTGCCATCCCGGCGCGTGCCAGTTCGGTCACCTGCGCACGACGGCCGCCGGACGCTGCACCAAACGGGTCGCGGCATTGCAGAGAGTGGGTTACGTCGAAAATCACCGGAGACTGGTTAGAGACGTTCTTCATCACGCTGAAGCCCAGCATATCCACAACCAGGTTGTCGTAACCGAAGTTTGAACCACGGTCGCACAGGATCACCTGGTCGTTACCGCCTTCGATAAACTTGTCGACGATGTTACCCATCTGGCCTGGGCTCACAAACTGCGGTTTCTTCACGTTAATCACGGCACCGGTTTTCGCCATCGCTTCAACCAGGTCAGTCTGGCGAGCCAGGAACGCCGGAAGCTGAATCACGTCTACTACGTCAGCCACGGGCTGCGCCTGAGAGGCTTCGTGCACGTCGGTGATCACTTTCACGCCAAACGTCTGTTTCAGCTCCTGGAAAATCTTCATCCCCTCTTCCAGGCCCGGGCCACGGTAGGAGTGAATGGAGGAGCGGTTGGCTTTGTCAAAAGAGGCTTTAAACACGTACGGGATGCCCAGCTTTTGGGTCACGGTCACGTAGTGTTCGCAGATGCGCATAGCGAGATCGCGGGATTCCAGCACGTTCATACCGCCAAACAGCACGAACGGCAGGTCGTTTGCCACGTTGATATCACCAATGCTAACCACTTTTTGTTTCATAGGATCGCCTTATTCAGGTGTGAATCGGAATTAAGATTAATGCAGTGTAATGTGTTTATGCGCGATCGCGTTGATCTGCGCGCGAATCATTTCGCTGATCGGATCTTCCGGACATTGCTCGACGAAATAATTCAAATCATTCAGCGCCACGTGCTCACAGTCGAGCTGCGCATAAATCAGGCCGCGATCGCGGATTTCGTACGGATCTTCCGGATTGAACTGCAACAGCACTTCGCTTGCGCGCAGGGCCAGCTCCATCTGACGCTCTTCCATCAGCGCAGACTTCAGCGTATCCAGCAGCTTGCGGATCACCTCAGCGTTGTCGGCTTCATCGAGATCTTCATTGAAGAGCTCAGCAATAGGGCTAATATTGCCCTTCAGCCAGACGTCCAGCGTATGTTCATCCAGCGTGTCGCCGTTAAACGGATTGATTAACCACATCTCCCCGTCCAGCCACTCCGCCCGCAAAATCATCTGCGTCGGGAAAATGACCGGCACCAGCGGAATATCCAGCCGGTGCGCAACCCACAGTAAAATGGCGCCCAACGCGACGGCGCTGCCCTGACGATTTTTCAACACCTGGTCCAGCCACAGTGCGTCAGACAGGCGATATACGCCTCGCGTGTCGCAGAAACCCCATTCGCCGTAGAAAAGCTCTATCAGCTTCTCTAATTGCCAGTCCTGCGGACGTGCCTGATTGATCTCTTCGCGCGCCAGGCTGACCAGATTTTCCAGTTCAGCGTAAACGTACTGCGACGTGAAATCGTCGCGGATCATCTCTGAAATCAGGATCATGCCATCGCAGAGCGGCACTTTGTTAAATTCGAAATCGGCTAAGGACCTCATGACTTACCCCAGTAACGGTATTCTTGTGGTGGCGAGTTTAATGATGATGTACAGCACCACCAGACCCAGCAAAAAGCGTGCTGGCTGCGCGGACGGTAACGCCTACGCGCGATAAAACCCAAAACGATGTAGATGATAACGCCAAACAGCGTCTCAGTCAGCCATGCGCCTTTATCAGTAAATGGCGTATCGACTGCTTTCATGCCCACTGCCCCAGCGTGAGGCGTTCGTTGCCGCCGTAATCCCGGCAGGTTTCCACCGCGGCGTATCCGGCACGCGTAAACAGCGCTCGCACCGCCTCCCCCTGCGTCCACCCATGTTCCACCAGCAGCCAGCCACCGGGAAGCAAATGTTGCCGTGACGTTGTCACAATGTGATCGAGATCCGCAAGTCCGTGATTCGCAGCGACCAGCGCCGTCAGCGGTTCAAAGCGAACGTCGCCCTGCGCGAGATGCGGATCGTCTTCGTCAATGTAGGGTGGATTACTGACAATCATGTCAAACATGCGGCCTTCAAGCGCGGCGAACCAGCTGCTTTGCAGAACGGAAACATTGCTCAGCCCCAGGCGCGCAACGTTACGCTGCGCCAGCGTGACCGCATCAGGCATCACGTCCACCGCCGTGACGGTGCAGTCCGGTCGCTCGCTGGCCAGCGCCAGCGCAATCGCGCCGGTGCCGGTACCGAGGTCGAGAACAGGGCAGCCCTGCGCCGGCAGCCGCGCCAGCGCCTGCTCCACCAGACACTCGGTGTCCGGGCGCGGGATCAGCGTGGCCGCCGAGACGTACAGCGGCAGCGACCAGAACTCACGTTCGCCCACCAGATGCGCCACCGGCTCGCCGGTTTTACGGCGGTCAAGGAGCACTTCCAGCTGCGCCAGCTGTTCAGCGGTCAGTTCGGTTTCACCGAAGGCCAGCAAATACGTCCGGGCTTTGCCCGTCACGTGTTCCAGCAGGATTTCAGCGTCGCGCTTCGGGCTTTCGCTCGCGGAAAGCGCGCTGGCGGCATGGCGTAGCCAGCGTTGAAAATCCATTAATCCTGCTCGGACAGCGCCGCCAGCTGGTCGGCCTGGTATTCCTGCACGATAGGCTCAATCAGCATATCGAGCTTCCCTTCCATCGCCTCATCCAGACGGTAGAGCGTCAGGTTAATGCGGTGATCGGTGACGCGGCCCTGCGGGAAGTTATAGGTGCGGTTACGGTCGCTGCGATCGCCGCTGCCCAGCAGGTTACGACGGGTTGACGCTTCCGCCTGCTGGCGTTTCGCCATTTCCGCCGCGTGAATGCGCGCGCCCAGCACGGACAACGCCTTGGCTTTGTTTTTGTGCTGGGAACGTTCGTCCTGACACTCCACCACAATCCCGGTCGGCAGGTGAGTAATACGGATGGCGGAGTCGGTGGTGTTAACGTGCTGACCGCCCGCCCCTGACGAGCGGAAGGTGTCGATACGCAGATCCGCCGGGTTGATGTCCGGCAGTTCCGCTTCCGGCAGCTCGGGCATGACCGCCACCGTGCAGGCTGAGGTGTGAATACGTCCCTGCGATTCGGTCGCCGGCACGCGCTGCACGCGGTGACCGCCGGATTCAAACTTCAGCCGACCATAGACGCCGTCGCCGCTGATTTTGGCGATAACCTCTTTGTAGCCGCCATGCTCGCCTTCGTTGGCGCTCATGATCTCCACGCGCCAGCGGCGTGATTCCGCATAACGGCTGTACATACGGAACAGATCCCCGGCAAACAGCGCCGCTTCGTCGCCGCCGGTACCGGCGCGCACTTCCACAAAGGCGTTACGCTCATCGTCCGGATCTTTCGGCAGGAGAAGTACCTGAAGCTGCTGCTCCATCTCTTCTGAACGCGCTTTGGCGTCCTGTAACTCTTCCTGCGCCATCTCGCGCATTTCAGGATCGTCGAGCATCATCTGCGCGGTTTCGATATCTTCCTGGACCTGTCGCCAGTCGGTAAAGCATTTTGAAACATCACTTAACTGCGCGTATTCACGCGACAGCGCGCGAAAACGTTCCTGGTCGGCAATGGTCCCGGCATCGCCGAGCAGCGCCTGGACTTCTTCATGGCGCTCGTGCAGAGTTTCCAGTTTAGCGACGATAGAAGGCTTCATAGGCGTAAATGCACCTTGTCATAGAAAATGGGTATAGGGCGCTATTCCAGCCCGAGGCTGTTGCGCAGAATAGTCAGGCGTTCATCGTCCCCGTCACGGGCAGCCTGCTGAAGAGATTTGGTTGGCGCATGGATCAGGCGGTTGGTCAGTTTCCAGGCCAGATCCTGCATAATCGCCTGCGCGTCGCCGCCCTGTTCAAGGGCCGCCAGCGCTTTGGCCGTCAGGTCATCACGCACCTGCTCCGCCTGACCGCGGTACTCGCGGATAGTCTCGCTGACGCTTTGGGCGCGCAGCCAGGCCATAAATTCACTGGTTTCCTGCTCAACGATAGTTTCCGCCTGCACTGCCGCCGCTTTACGCTGGGCAAGGTTGTGCGAAATGATGGTTTGCAGGTCGTCCACGCTGTAGAGGTAGGCATTGGCCAGTTTGCCCACTTCCGGTTCGACATCGCGCGGAACGGCGATGTCCACCAGCAGCATAGGCTGATTGCGGCGGGATTTCAGCGCACGCTCGACCATCCCTTTCCCGATGATCGGCAGCGGACTGGCGGTCGAGCTGATAATAATGTCCGCCTCTTTCAGACGTTCATCGATGTCGCTCAGCGCAATCACCTCAGCGCCCACTTCATCTGCCAGCACCTGCGCACGTTCGCGGGTGCGGTTGGCGATGATCATCTTTTTCACTTTGTGTTCGCGCAGATGGCGCGCCACCAGCTCGATGGTTTCGCCCGCCCCCACCAGCAGTACGGTGACGGTCGACAGCGATTCAAAGATTTGACGGGCAAGGGTACAGGCCGCGAAAGCAACCGAAACCGCACTGGCACCAATGTCGGTTTCGGTTCGCACACGCTTCGCCACAGAGAATGACTTCTGGAACATACGCTCCAGCTCGCTGGCTTTCAGATGCCCTTTCTGGGAATCCGCGAAGGCTTTTTTCACCTGGCCGAGGATCTGCGGCTCGCCCAGCACCAGCGAATCCAGACCGCTGGCAACGCGCATCAGATGGCTGACCGCATCGTTATCCTGATGCCAGTACAGGCTGTTGCGCAGCTCTTCTTCGTTGAGATTGTGGTAGTCACATAGCCAGCGGATCAGCGCCTCGTGCAGGTTGTCCTGCTCTTCTACGCTCAAATACAGCTCGGTACGGTTGCACGTCGACAGCACCACGCCGCCCTGCACCATCGGCTGTGCAAGCAGGCTGTCCAGCGCCAGGTCGAGCGTATCCGGCGAAAACGTAACGCGTTCTCGCAGTGAAACCGGGGCTGTTTTGTGGTTAATACCGAGTGCTAATAGGGTCATGTTGAGCGGGAGTAGTACCAGCGTTAATAAGGTTAGCAGGACGCATCATACAGGATGCGCGAGATCAATAAAAGAGACCGCACCCTTTCGGAGTAATAGGTTACTCAACGCTTTGAGATAATTTGAACGTAGACGGTGACACCCTTCAACGCTAGCATTAACACTTATAACTGCAACGTATCTCAAGGATTTGTCATCATTATGACCCGAATGATTCGCCTGCTGCCTCTGGCGGCCCTGGTTCTGACCGCCTGTTCCGTTCATCAGCCGAAAGGCCCCGGCAAAAGCCCCGACTCACCGCAGTGGCGCCAGCACCAGCAGGACGTGCTGAAGTTAAGCCAGTACCAGACCCGCGGTGCGTTTGCCTATCTCTCTGACGAACAAAAGGTTTACGCCCGTTTCTTCTGGCAGCAAACGGGTCAGGACAACTATCGCCTGCTGTTGCTGAACCCGCTGGGCAGCACCGAACTGGAGCTTAACGCGAAGCCTGGCGAGGCGCAGATCACCGACAATAAAGGCCAGCACTACACGGCCACCGACGCCGAAGAGATGATTGGCAAATTAACCGGGATGCCGATTCCGCTCAATAGCCTGCGCCAGTGGATCCTTGGCCTGCCGGGTGATGCGACCGACTATACGCTCGACGATCAATACCGTCTGAGCCAGGTGAACTACACCCAGGGCGGTAAAACCTGGAAAGTGGTCTACAGCGCGTATGACAGTAAGACGCAACCGTCGCTGCCGTCCAACATGGAGCTGACGCAGGGCAGCCAGCGTATCAAGCTGAAAATGGACAACTGGATCGTTAAATGATGACCCAGTGGCCCTCTCCTGCAAAACTGAACCTGTTTCTCTACATTACCGGGCAGCGCGCTGACGGCTATCATACTCTGCAAACGCTGTTTCAGTTTGTTGATTACGGCGACACGATTTTCATTGAACCGCGTCAGGACGGGCAAATTTGCCTGCTGACGCCGGTCGACGGCGTGGCGCACGACGATAACCTGATCGTGCGTGCCGCGCGCCTGTTGATGAAAGCGGCGTCGGCGTCGGGTCGCCTGCCTGCGGGAAGCGGTGCGGATATCCGTATCGACAAACGCCTGCCGATGGGCGGCGGTCTTGGTGGCGGTTCGTCAAATGCCGCGACCGTTTTGGTGGCGCTTAACCATCTGTGGGGCTGCGGTCTGACAACGGACGAGCTGGCAGCGTTAGGGTTAACGTTGGGCGCAGATGTACCGGTATTTGTGAGCGGCCACGCGGCCTTCGCCGAGGGCGTGGGTGAAATTCTCACGCCGGTTAATCCGCCGGAAAAATGGTATCTGATTGTTCATCCCGGGGTGAGCATTCCTACCCCGGTCATCTTTAAAGATCCTGACCTGAAAAGAAATACCCCGGTACGGTCAATAGATACGTTATTAAATTGTGAATTCAGCAACGATTGCGAGGATATCGCAAGAAAACGTTTTCGCGAGGTTGATGCGGTGCTTTCCTGGCTGTTAGAATACGCGCCGTCGCGCCTGACCGGTACAGGGGCCTGTGTCTTTGCTGAATTTGACACCGAATCCGCCGCCCGTCAGGTGCTTGAGCAAGCGCCGGATTGGCTGCATGGTTTTGTAGCACGCGGGATGAACACCTCCCCCCTACAGCAGGCCATTCTGGCGCAGACTGAGTTTCGGTGACAACGTCACCCTGTTCCAGACGTTGCATCACGCTCTTTAATACACCGCCTGGATAGCGTTTGCTTAGGCCCCGCAGTTTGCGGCGAACGCTATCCACCACTGGACGCATGCCTGAGGTTCTTCTCGTGCCTGATATGAAGCTTTTTGCTGGTAACGCCACCCCGGAACTAGCACAACGTATTGCCAACCGCCTGTACACTTCCCTCGGCGACGCCGCTGTAGGTCGCTTTAGCGACGGCGAAGTCAGCGTACAAATTAACGAAAATGTACGCGGTGGTGATATTTTCATCATCCAGTCCACCTGTGCTCCAACGAACGACAACCTGATGGAATTGGTTGTTATGGTCGACGCGCTGCGTCGCGCTTCTGCTGGCCGTATCACTGCTGTTATTCCTTACTTTGGCTATGCCCGCCAGGACCGTCGCGTCCGTTCCGCGCGTGTGCCAATCACCGCTAAAGTTGTCGCGGACTTCCTGTCCAGCGTCGGCGTTGACCGCGTACTGACGGTCGACCTGCACGCAGAGCAGATCCAGGGCTTCTTCGACGTTCCGGTTGATAACGTATTCGGCAGCCCAATCCTGCTGGAAGATATGCTGCAACTGAATCTGGACAACCCGATCGTGGTTTCTCCGGACATCGGCGGCGTGGTACGTGCTCGTGCTATCGCGAAGCTGCTGAACGATACCGACATGGCGATCATCGACAAACGCCGTCCGCGCGCCAACGTTTCTCAGGTGATGCACATCATCGGTGACGTAGCTGGCCGCGACTGCGTGTTGGTAGACGACATGATCGATACCGGCGGTACGCTGTGTAAAGCCGCAGAAGCGCTGAAAGAGCGCGGTGCGAAACGCGTATTCGCTTACGCAACTCACCCGATCTTCTCCGGCAATGCGGTGAACAACCTCCGTAACTCCGTCATTGATGAAGTTGTGGTGTGCGATACCATCCCACTGAGCGACGAGATCAAGGCACTGCCAAACGTGCGTACGTTGACCCTGTCCGGGATGCTGGCCGAAGCGATTCGTCGTATCAGCAACGAAGAATCCATCTCTGCAATGTTCGAACACTGATCGAGCACGGCCAAAAAACCCGCTACGGCGGGTTTTTTTATTTATAATTTTCATTTGTATGATTTATGCCTCCTTCACCTGCCATTCACATGACAGATGATGCGCACACGGATGATAGATAATTGTGAAAAACGTAACCTCCTCACATGTTCTGCCCTTTAGCGCCCTCATCGACGCCTGCTGGAAAGAAAAGTACACCTCGTCACGCTTTATCCGTGACCTGATAGCCGGGATCACCGTCGGTATTATTGCCATTCCGCTGGCGATGGCGCTGGCGATTGGTAGCGGCGTCGCGCCACAGTACGGTCTTTACACATCGGCGGTCGCCGGGATTGTGATTGCGCTGACGGGCGGGTCCCGCTTCAGCGTTTCCGGCCCAACCGCCGCCTTCGTGGTGATCCTTTATCCGGTTTCCCAACAGTTTGGTCTGGCAGGCCTGCTGGTCGCCACCCTGATGTCCGGCGTCTTTTTAATTCTGTTCGGTCTGGCCCGTTTCGGTCGCCTGATTGAATATATTCCTCTTTCCGTGACGCTGGGGTTCACCTCAGGGATTGGGATCACCATCGGGACCATGCAGATTAAGGATTTCCTTGGTCTGCAAATGACCCATGTTCCGGAGCACTATTTACAGAAAGTGGGCGCGCTGTTTATGGCGCTGCCGACGGCCAACCTGGGCGATGCGGCCATTGGCATCGTTACCCTCGGGACGCTTGTCGTCTGGCCTCGCCTTGGCATTCGTCTCCCGGGGCATCTGCCCGCCCTGCTGCTGGGCTGCGCGGTAATGGGCGTCGTCAACCTGCTCGGTGGACAGGTCGCCACTATCGGCTCGCAGTTCCACTATATTCTGGCGGACGGTTCACAGGGTAACGGTATTCCGCAGCTGCTGCCGCAGCTGGTTCTGCCGTGGGACATGCCAGGTTCGAGTTTCACCCTGAGCTGGGATTCCCTTCGCGCCCTGCTGCCCGCCGCGTTCTCCATGGCGATGCTGGGAGCGATTGAATCCCTGCTCTGCGCCGTGGTGCTCGACGGCATGACCGGGACAAAGCATAAAGCTAACAGCGAGCTGGTCGGCCAGGGCTTAGGGAACATCGTTGCGCCGTTCTTCGGCGGCATTACGGCTACGGCTGCGATCGCCCGTTCCGCCGCGAACGTTCGCGCAGGGGCGACATCGCCGGTGTCGGCGGTCATCCACTCTTTGCTGGTGATCATGGCGCTGCTGATCCTGGCCCCGCTGCTTTCGTGGCTTCCCCTCTCAGCCATGGCTGCCCTGCTGCTGATGGTAGCCTGGAACATGAGTGAGGCGCATAAGGTGGTAAATCTGCTGCGCCGTGCGCCGAAAGACGACATCATCGTGATGCTGATCTGTATGTCGCTGACCGTGCTGTTCGACATGGTTATCGCCATCAGCGTCGGCATTGTGCTGGCCTCGCTGCTGTTTATGCGCCGCATCGCGCAAATGACGCGTCTCTCTCCGGTTAACGTTGAGGTGCCTGACGATGTGCTGGTGCTGCGCGTGATTGGCCCCCTGTTCTTTGCTGCCGCAGAGGGGTTGTTCAGCGATCTGGAGTCTCGTGTGGCGGGTAAACGGATTGTGGTACTGAAGTGGGATGCCGTTCCTGTGCTGGATGCCGGCGGTCTCGATGCCTTCCAGCGTTTTGTGAAACGTCTGCCGGAAGGCTGCGAGCTGCGGGTGAGTAACCTGGAGTTTCAGCCACTACGCACGATGGCGCGCGCTGGCGTACAGCCGATCCCTGGCCGACTGGCCTTTTACCCAAATCGCGAAGCGGCGCTCACCGACCTGGAATAAATAGCCTGAAAAAAGAACGACTCCAGAGGGAGTCGTTCTTTTGTAAAGCTGGCACACTAGCTGGGTTTATGCTGGTCGCGGCGGCATCGTTTATCGTAATGGCGCACCCACCAGTATTTATCGCAGACTTCCTCATGTCCGCTTACGCGCGCCCCGGCGAGCCACAATACCGCACCGAGGAAGATGCTCAGCACCGCGCCATGCGCAAAGTATTGTGGGAGGTCAAGCTGCGGTAATTGGTTTAAAATTGAATAACCGACACCGGCGACCATCACGAACAGTCCCAACCCCATTAGCACGTTACCGAGCATCGAAGCGTTTTTGCGTTTCATATGTCACCTCCGGAACTTTGGGTTGTCAGGGAAAAGCCCCTTCTCCTTGTGTGTAAAGTATAGACAACGCCTCTTATATGAGTTGCGCGAGCGATCACATTTACAGATAACTCCCAGACAAAAATTTACAAATAAGACATTGAACAGCTTGAAATTCTAATTGTTCAAATAAGAAATTATTCGCAATTCGATGTACAGCAGGCGGAACTTTGTCAAGCGGCGCGCCAGACAGTAAACTACGCACCAGATCTGGAACCCATTAGGAAGTAAATCGTGACGATTAAACTGATTGTCGGCCTCGCCAATCCGGGCGCAGAGTATGCCGCTACCCGCCATAATGCCGGCGCCTGGTATGTTGATCTGCTGGCGGAGCGTCTGCGCGCGCCTCTGCGTGAAGAACCAAAGTTTTACGGGTATACCTCACGCATCAATCTTGCGGGTGCCGACGTGCGGTTGCTGGTGCCAACCACCTTTATGAACCTGAGCGGGAAAGCCGTGGCGGCCATGGCAACGTTCTACCGCATCAATCCGGATGAAATTCTGGTGGCCCACGACGAACTGGATCTGCCGCCAGGCGTGGCGAAGTTCAAACTGGGTGGCGGTCATGGTGGCCACAACGGTCTGAAAGATATCATCAGCAAACTGGGCAATAACCCCAATTTCCACCGTTTGCGCGTGGGAATCGGTCATCCGGGCGATAAAAACAAAGTTGTCGGTTTCGTACTCGGTAAACCACCGGTTTCTGAGCAAAAGCTGATTGACGAAGCGGTAGACGAAGCGGCCCGCTGCACCGAGATTTGGCTTCAGGACGGCTTAACGAAAGCCACCAATCGACTGCACGCTTTCAAAGCGCAATAAACAAGGCCCTGCGGCATTTTTACCGCGCGGCGCGCGGGTTACGTGTATAATAGGCGTAGTTATTTACTTTTCTTCAATCGGTTATCGTTAACGGATTGATTATCAAGAGATTAAGGTGATTTAGAAATGGGATTCAAATGCGGTATCGTCGGTCTGCCAAACGTGGGCAAATCCACCCTGTTCAACGCGCTCACCAAAGCAGGTATTGAAGCGGCGAACTTCCCGTTCTGTACCATCGAGCCGAACACCGGCGTTGTGCCTATGCCCGATCCGCGTCTGGACCAGCTCGCGGAAATCGTGAAGCCGCAGCGTATTCTGCCCACCACCATGGAGTTCGTGGACATCGCGGGTCTGGTAAAAGGCGCATCCAAAGGTGAAGGTCTGGGCAACCAGTTCCTGACCAACATCCGTGAAACCGAAGCGATCGGCCACGTTGTGCGCTGCTTCGAGAACGACAACATCATCCACGTTAACAATAAAGTGGATCCGGCTGACGACATCGACGTCATCAACACCGAGCTGGCGCTCTCTGACCTCGACACCTGCGAGCGCGCAATTCACCGCGTGCAGAAGAAAGCCAAAGGCGGCGACAAGGACGCGAAAGCGGAACTGGCTGCACTGGAAAAATGTCTGCCACAGCTGGAAAACGCGGGCATGCTCCGCGCGCTGAAAAACCTGACTGAAGAAGACAAGGCGGCGATCAAATACCTGAGCTTCCTGACGCTGAAGCCAACCATGTACATCGCCAACGTTAACGAAGACGGCTTTGAAAACAACCCGTACCTGGACAAAGTGCGTGAAATTGCCGCGGCTGAAGGTTCTGTGGTTGTAGCGGTTTGCGCTGCCGTTGAATCCGATATCGCCGAGCTGGACGACGCCGACCGTGAAGAGTTCATGGCCGAGCTGGGTCTGGAAGAGCCGGGCCTGAACCGCGTGATCCGCGCGGGTTATGAGCTGCTGAACCTGCAAACCTACTTTACCGCGGGCGTGAAAGAAGTGCGTGCGTGGACGATTCCAGTGGGTGCGACTGCGCCACAGGCGGCCGGTAAGATCCACACAGACTTCGAGAAGGGCTTCATTCGTGCCCAGACCATCGCGTTTGAAGACTTTATCACCTACAAGGGTGAGCAAGGCGCGAAAGAAGCAGGCAAGATGCGTGCGGAAGGGAAAGACTACATCGTTAAAGATGGCGACGTGATGAACTTCTTGTTTAACGTTTGATTTGTTTTGAACGGAAAAAATCCACGCTTTGGCGTGGATTTTTTTTATTTAGTTGTTTTCACTTTAAAAAACACCTTCTTTGAGAGGGTAGCCTTTTACCCCTCCCCATGGATCGTCTAATAAAAATTTAGCAGTGATAGTGTCTTTTTCCGGAACGAGAGTGAAATTATAATAAATTTCATCTCCTTCACATATCTCATAAAAGAGCGAATACGTTTTATTGGTTACATCAATGTTTACGTCAAATTTCTCTGCCGCAGAAGCTATCTGAAGCTTATTTTTATCCGTAATAAAAAATGGCACTACCATGC